>JAZTXO010000051.1:0-5172 GCA_045636445.1 Eubacteriales bacterium
AGAAATCGCAAAGACTTTAAAATTTGTTTTTGAAGAATAAAATGAGAAATAAAATAAGGGCAGAGAAATTTCTCTGCCCGATTTTGTTATATTTAGGAATTGTAGCAATTCTCGATTGCTTCGATAATATCTCTGGAATAAATTCCGTCTGCAATTTCCGACGGTTCGCCGTTAACGTACTTCGCAAACTCGTTTAACTGAACGATAAATTCGTCGTAGCTTCTCTTTGCGTCAATAGGCTGCCATTCCTTTTCGCCCTCGCGAAGTAAAAACGCGCTGTCAACACCGTTGATCTTAATTGCGCCGCCGGTGAAATAATAGTAGCTTTCATAAACGACGGTGCTGTATCCGGAGAAGGTGATAACCGCGGAAAGGCCGTCCTCGAATTTTGCGAAAATTTGCGCGTGACCTTCAACGTCTCGGTCGTTAATAAGGTTTGCGGTGTTTGCCGTAACGCTTATGGGACGCTTTCCTGTTACATAAAAGAGCTTATCAAAGGCGTGAGCGCCGTAGTTCATAATGATACCGCCGCCAGCCATTTTCTTGCTAGTAAACCAGGCGGGTCTGTCGGGAAGAAAATAATTTATGCTTCTTTGCTCACTATACATACAAAGCTTGCCAAGCTCGCCGCTTTCAACGTATTCCTTAACGACTCTGTTAGGTCTGAAGAAACGCTGAATATGACCGACTGCCAACTTTTTTCCGTTGTTTTTTGCAGATTCAAGCATTTTGTCACATTCTTCAATCGTGTTTGCCATAGGCTTTTCAACAAGCACGTGTCTGCCGGATTCAAGGAAGAAGATAGATGCTTCTGCGTGAAGGCCGTGAGGTAAATTAAGTATTACCGCATCAAAATCCTCTTTTTCGGACATTTCCTTGTAATCAATATATCCGGGTACACCAAGTTTTTCGCAAAGCTGATCAAGCTTTGGCTTATTCAAATCGCAAAGTGCAACAAGGGTGCAATTTTCCAGCTTGTTTATTGCGTCAATATGTAGTCCCGCTATTATTCCTGTTCCAACTATAGCTATTTTAAGCATTTTTCTTTCCTCTGCTAGTTTTTTTGCGAAAATATAACTGCGTAGTTACTTTTTCACGTGTTATTATACAACTTTTTGTGCAAGTTGTCAATATTATTTAAAAAAAATCGGTTGTAAATATTGACATTGCGGTATTATCGTGTTAAAATATTATAAAAAGATTTTAGAGGAAAAATGGCGGAAATTCAGCAAAAAAAATCGGCTATAACAAGAGAAAAACTTTTAGAAGTTGCCGAGGTACAGTTTGCAGAAAAAGGGTATTTCGGTGCAAGAGTTGATGAAATTGCTCAATCTGCAGGAATAAATAAAAGAATGCTCTATGCACATTTCGGAAATAAAGACGGCTTATATTCAGCCGTTCTTTTAAAGACCTATCAACGTCTTGCTGAATGTGAAAGACAGTTTATTATTGAAGGTTTTGATCCGATCGATTCAATAAAAAATATAGTTTATATTTCCTTCAAATTCTTATCGGAAAATCCTAGTTTCGTAAGAATGCTTCTATGGGAAAACCTTAACAGAGGAGAAGCTGTTCCGCGAGAAGAGCTTGTTAAGCTTAAAGAGCCGACGCTTGATTATATGCGTAGGCAGATTGTCAGAGGAAAAAACATGGGACTCTTCCGTCGTGATGCCGATGAGTCGCATACGATATTATCTCTTATGAGCTTTTGCTTTTCTTATTTTTCAAACATACATACAATGTCGGCAGTTCTTGCAAAGGATATGACAAGCGAAAGCGAAATTCGCTCGCGAGCGGAATATATTTCTGAAATAATAATCAAGTACCTACAAGTCTAGGTACTTGTTTTGGCCATAAAAATAACTAAATAGTTACTTTTGGAGGGGGCTATGGATGTAAATCAAATTAAATTGAAGGTAATTGAGCAAATAGATATAAATCGAGAAAAAATAATATCTATTGCAAAAGAAATTTTTTCAACTCCGGAAATGGGATATAGGGAATTTAAAACCGCATCTGTTGTTTCGAGGGAGTTTGAAAAACTTGGGCTGGATTATAGGTCCGGTCTTGCGATTACGGGTGTTAAAGGAAATCTAAAAGGAAAAAAGAGCCTTGCAAGGGTTGCTGTTATCGGTGAGCTTGATTCGGTAAGCTGTCTTTCTCATCCGGATGCGGACAAGACTACCGGCGCGGTACATGCCTGCGGTCACAACGGACAGATTGCGGCAATGCTCGGTGCAGCGATTGCACTTTCTTCCGTCAAGGAATATCTTGACGGTGACGTTTGCTTTTTTGCAACACCTGCCGAGGAATATGTTGAGATAGGCTTCAGAGAAAAGCTTATGGAACGTGGAGAAATTAAATTCTTTGGAGGTAAGCAGGAGCTTATAAGGCTAGGCGAATTTGACGACGTTGATCTTGCTATGATGATTCATGCTGAGGCGACGGAAGAAAACGCGCTTTTGCTTAAGGGTTCAAGCCTTGGTTTTGTTGCAAAAACTATAAACTTTATCGGAAAATCAGCTCATGCAGGTGGAGCGCCACACGAGGGAATCAATGCGCTTAATGCTGCGATGGCATCGATGATGTGTATTCATGCTCAAAGAGAAACCTTCCGCGACGAGGATAAAATAAGAGTACATCCTATAATTACAAACGGTGGAGAGCTTGTTAATACCGTTCCGGATAAGGTTACAATGGAAACCTACGTAAGAGGCGCAACCCTTGATGCTATTAACGATGCATCAGCAAAGGTAGATAGAGCTGTGCAGGGTGGCTCGATGGCTATCGGTGCCGGAGTAGATATTAAAAATTATAAGGGATATCTTCCTATGCATCAATCCGAGCCAATGTCGGATCTTTTAGGGGAAAACACTCGTTTTCTTTCCGACCCGCCTAAAATTTATTACGGAATCGATATGTGCGGATCTAGCGATATCGGTGATTTAAGTCATATTATTCCCACTATTCAACCCACTATGGGCGGTTTTTCCGGTAAGCTTCACGCCGAGGATTATAAAGTTTATGACGAAACCTTAGCTTATATAAATCCTGCAAAGCTTATGGCGCTTACCGTAGTGGATCTGCTTGTAAACAATGCCGAAAAGGCTTTGGAAATAAAAAACAATTTTAAACCTATGCTCACTAAAGAGCAGTATGAAAATATTTGAATTCAAAGGAGATAAATTATGTGGACTGAAGAAAAACTTAATGAAATGCTTGCAACCCCCTCTCAAAAACTTATTGAGGATATAAAAAAAATAGAGGGCGATATAATGGTTCTCGGTGCAGGCGGTAAAATGGGACCGACTCTTTGTATTCTTGCAAAGAATGCTATCAAGGCAGCCGGAATTGAAAAGAGGGTTATCGCTGTATCCAGATTCAGTGACCCTTATGCTCTTGATCTGCTTCATTCAAACGGTGTTGAGACCATAAGCGCCGATCTTCTTGACAGAGAAAGCCTTGAATCTCTTCCCGAAGTTGCGAATATTATTTATATGGCAGGAAGAAAATTCGGTACAGACGGTCAAGAATATCTTACTTGGGCTATGAACGCAACACTGCCTGCTTTTGTCGCTTACAAATTCAGAAAGTCTAATATAGTTGTATTCTCTTCGGGTAACATTTATCCTATCGTTCCTATCAGCAGCGGCGGTTGTACCGAGGATGATAAGGTAAAACCCATTGGAGAATATGCAATGAGCACACTTGCAAGAGAACGCGCTTTTGAATATGCTGCGCGTCAGTACGGAACAAAGGTGTTTATTTACCGTCTTAACTTTGCTGTTGACCTTCGCTACGGTGTAATCTTCGATTGCGCAAAGAAAATTCTTGACGGAACACCTATCTCGCTTTCGACGCCTTGCTTTAACTTTATCTGGCAGGGAACTGCAAATGAGATTGCTATAAGAGGACTTCTTCACTGCGAATCTCCTATGAAGATAATGAACGTTACCGGCCCTGAAATCGTTTCGATAAAGAGAACGGCAGAAAAGCTTGGCAAATATCTTGGAAAAGAGCCTATATTCGAGGGCGAAGAGGGTAATACAGGATACCTTAACAATGCTTCTCGCTGCGTTGAGCTTTTCGGATACCCCGACGTATCCCCCGAAACCCTTATAAGATGGCAGGCTGAGTATATTCTCGACGGCTGCAGAACAATTGATAAACCCACTCATTTTGAAGAAAGAAAAGGAAGTTACTGATATGACAAGACATGAACTTGCGTTAAAAAAATTACATGAGGGTACGGTAATACCCGCCAATCCTCTTGCCCTTGACGAAAACAGAAGATTTGATGAAAAAAGACAGAGAGCTTTGTGCAGATATTATCTTGATAGCGGTGTCGGAGGTCTTGCGGTTGCAGTACATACAACACAGTTTGAGATAAGAAAACCTGAACACAATCTTCTTGAACCGGTTCTTCGTATTGCAAAGGAAGAAGCAGATGCTTTTGAAAAAAAGACCGGTGACGTTATTGTTATGGTTGCCGGAGCTTGCGGCCCTAAAGAGCAGGCAGTAAAAGAAGCTGAACTTGCAAAATCTTTGGGTTATGACGCTGTTCTCCTTAGTCCCGGCGGACTTAACCATTTAAGCGAAGAAGCGCTTATTGAAAGAACTGCCGCAGTAGCAAAAGTTCTTCCCGTAATCGGATTCTATCTTCAGACCGCAGTAGGCGGCAGACATTTCACCTATGACTATTGGACTAAAATTGCCGAAATTCCCGGCGTTGTTGCAATAAAAGCAGCTCCGTTTAACAGATATTATTCCTATGACGTTGTAAGAGCCGTTGCATTTTCTTCGAGACGTGACGATATAACTCTTTACACCGGAAACGATGATAATATTGTTCTTGACCTCGTAACGAAATATAAATTCAATATTGACGGAAAAGTTTACGAGAAAGGCTTTATCGGCGGTCTTCTGGGACATTGGTCTGTATGGACTAAAACTGCCGTTGATCTTTTCAATAAACTTAAAGAGGTAAGGGAATCGGATAATATTTCTCCCGAAATTCTCACTCTTGCCGCCGAGGTAACAGATACCAATGCTGTATTCTTCGATACAGCTAACAACTTTAAAGGCTGTATTGCGGGACTTCACGAGGTTTTGCGTCGCCAAGGACTTATGAGAGGCATCTGGTGTCTTGATCCTAACGAGACTATGTCACCC
>JAZTXO010000052.1:0-9244 GCA_045636445.1 Eubacteriales bacterium
AAAAAAAGAGGCCGAAGCCTCTTTTTTCAGATATTATTCATAGTATCCGCAGGCGAAAAGCCACTGGGAATCCTCGTATGCATATATATCGTTTCTGCCGTCGATAGTTCCCTCTCCGTCAGCAAAATAAACATGCTTTATAGCCAATTTTTGGAGGCATTCGGCAAGTTCCGGAGTTACGGGAGCAACACCGTCGCTGTTGGACCATTGAGAATATCCGTCCTTGCCCATAAGCTCGTCGGGACATCTGCTACATTGGCTTAAACAGCCGGTACATGAAGGAGGACAGGCTTTAGGATTTCCGTCATTTTTACCACCGTGGCAGGGACAGTTAAACACGCAATAATAGCCGTCGGCTGCTACTCTATCCCATCCCTCGATAAACTGCTTATAGTTAAGCGTTCCGTTCTCAACGGTAAGGTAGGCAGAGCCTAAAGATTCAATCAAAATAAAGGGCTGATCTATAAATCTTGTAGCCGAATTTATATAGGCGACAAGCATAGGGCCGTATCCGCCGGTAGATGCATATTTATCCTCATCGTAAACGTGATAAATTCCATCGCCGCCCTCGGATTTTTCCCAAACCTTGAAGTTACGCTGATCAAAGACAAGCGTGTTACCCTCGACACCGCCGTAAGGCATTTCAGCTCCGACAATATTGCCGCCTGCGAGATTCTCAAAGGCATCAAAATCGAAGCCGGACCAGTCGAACTTGGGAACTACCATTGTTTTTTGAGTTCTGTTCAGGTCAAATCCGCCGTCACGCTTGATTGCGAAGGTAAAGGTTACGGGATATACACCGCTTTTTGTTTCGGCGGTAATACCAAACGTAAATACCTGAGAGCCGCCGGAGCTTATATTCTCGTCGGCTATTTTTACGGTATGAACAAAGTTTCTTGTGTAGCTTCCGCAAGCACCCACGTCGGTTACCTTATATTCACCGTATTTATACTGTGCCGAGCCGAGATAGGCAAGGCAGATGGGGTTTACGTCATCGTCAACAACGTTTACCCAGCTTTCAACAGTATAAACACCGTTGGTCTGGGGAGCAAACTCGAAATATGCAACGTCAACCTGCTTTCCGTCAGCGTTTGCGTCGAGAAGATCCTCATTGATAGTTACCGTATATACTCCGGTTGTACTCACACGGATAGCGCTGTAAAGAGAGGTATCCTTGGCATTAGCTGCACCCGAATCGTACATATCTATTATAATATTACGGTTATCGTTGGTTGCAACGTACGCATTGGGGTCATAGGAGTAGCCCGACGGAGCAGCCGAGAGGGTTACGGAGTAATCACCGTCAAGACCGTCAATTCTTGCAATACCGTCCTCGCCTATGGGAGCAATATGGATGTTATATCCGTCGTTCCAATATACGTTTATTGCAACCTGGGGAATAAATTCCTCTTCGTTTACGCGAAGTCTTACGGTAAAGTCGTTTGTGGGATCGCCGTCAAGCTTCGGTTGCTCGGCAGAGCCTTCCGGAAGCTTTGAATTATTGTTTTCGGGAAGCTCGTTCAAGGCCTCCTTCATCTCTCCGCAGGAGGAAAGAAGCAGAGTTGCCATAACGAGAAGAAGCGCTATTATTCTTTTTGCCATAGTTATCTTACTCCTTTCTTCTGCTTTTTATGGAAGAAGCCTTTTATGTCCTTCCATCTGAACTTTCTGATGAAAACGTCAATTACGAACAGAGCAACCGCAAATATAAGAAGAGGTACGCGGAAGCTTAATTCGTAGGTGGAAATGTAGGATTTATCATTTTCAAGGTCGAGATTTCCGTCGGTAGATATTTGCCCTGCTCCGCGCATAAAGTCATAAATGTCGGACACGTCGTAAGCTACAAACGCATCATACTCGGTTGCATAGGGGATATTGTGATAGCTTACCGATTTGAAGCTGTGAGTACCGTAGGTATAGGTTATCTCGATTTTATACTTTCCGACAGCGGAGGTGTTGAACTCGGTGTGATACTTATTAAGATCGAACACAAGCTGCTGCTCGCTGACTTTGCCGTTGGGATCGGTAATCTTAATGAAGGTTTTTGCCTTGGGATTAAGATAAGAGGGAGCTATTTCAACCGAGGATTTGCTTCCAAAATGCTCGAACTTCAATTCGAAGGGATAGTCGATACGCTCTCCCGGAGTATTGGCAGACAGAACGTTTCCAAAGAAGTTGGACTTTTCCGCAAGACTCCAATCCTTAAGCCAAGAGCCGCTAAGGCTTGAGGTAAAGGTTGCTACCTTGCCGTTTCCGTGATCACGGTAGGAATAAAGAGGTACTGCTATGGTGGTTTCGGAATTTTTCGCGTAATCCACCGAAAGTATCATAGATGCATCAAGCTTCGGCTTACTGTTGACATAACCGTAAATGGGAGGCAGACTTCCTATTCCTTCCATAACTGCATCACGGTAGGTTTCGATGTTTACCTCGGTTTTACCTTCCACAACAGAATCTGTTAGTTTATCGCCAAGCTGGGCAAAGACAAGCTCCGCTACCTTGTTCTCGTCACGCAGCTCGTAATAAACGCCGCCGCATATCTGAGTCAGGCTTTCTATACAAGCGCAACCTGCTTTGTCGGATATTTGGTCAAGATTAAGAGGTACGGCTATACCCGAAAGAATTATATCCGCATTCTTCATCTTCTGTGCTACTATTTTCTCATCGTCCTGCTTTTCGGCAAAGGATTTTCCGTCGGAGATAAGCATTACCTGCTTTTCCTCGTAGTCAAGATCCTTCATAAGCTTATATGCCTGCTGAAGCGCATCGCTGATAAGAGTTCCCTGACTTGCTTCGGCAGACTGTATCTTCGAGTATATTTCCTCACGGCAGTCACCGAGCCTTTCGGGGGTATGGATAACGACAGCCTCACCCGCAAAGGTAACGAGAGCTATGGTATCGTCATCATCAAGAATGGAAACAAGTTTTGTTGCAGCATCCTTTGCCGCCAGAAGCTTTGCAGGTCTGTTGGAATACATACTTCTCGATATATCGAGAACTATTGTGTAAAGCTTCGAATCCTTGTTTGCATTTCCGAAGCTTACGGGAAGAAGCTCCTCAAGACGTGCAAATATCGGATCGTCCTTATTCTGCATATAAAGATCGCCTATGGTTATCAGGCTCTTGCCGTATTGAGAAACGGCAATATCCACCGAGTCAATAAAGGCGTTGATATTATTTATATCTCTTATGTCGACGTTGGAAAGGATTATCTCGTCGTACTGAGAAAGCGCCTCTATTGTATAAGGAATATCTTTATTTGATAAGTTAATAAGGTAGGTATCGATATTTACGCTTTCGCCGTAAAGCTTTTCAATCTCATTCTGGTCGCTTCTCTGCCCCGTTATAAGGAGAAGATTGCGTTTTGCCGCAACAGATTGAGTGAAGGTATAGGAATTGTTGTTCGGTGAAAAATCAGCAGTTGCCTGAAGATCGATCTTATAGTCAAAGACTCCCGCAACGTTTGTAGGCAGAGTAAAGGTTGCCATATTCATACCAACATCGGCGTGAAGCACCGTCTGGCTTATTTGAGTATAGCTATTTTCACCCTCGGACTTTACCGAAAGGCTGAGTATTGCATCGTTTTCAACATTTGATTCAACCAAAACGCTTAAAGTCGAATTCTGGTCAACGTAGGTAGAAGCCGTATAGTTTGCATCGGATATTTGCGTTTCGGCCTCGCCTTCCTTTAGGTTGTTGTCAAGGTATATCGTGTCTATTCTTATATTTCTGGCAGTCAAACGCTCTACCGCTGCGGCTGTTGAGCCGTCGGATGTGGTATCAAAACCGTCGGTTATAAGAATTATACGCTTAAGTTCTCCTTCGGAGAAATAGCTTGAAGTCTCGTCAAGAGCGCCGGCAATATTAGTGCCCGAAGCATCAACCTTAGCTTCCTTTACGCTTTTTATAGCCGTGCCTGATGAAGTAAGTATAGTGCTGTCGTTACCGAAGCAGACGATACCGAGCTTTGTATTAGGCGGAAGAGAATCTGCTATATCAGCAATATACTCGTCAATCTTATCAAGATTTCTCTCCGAAGAATAAGAAACGTCGGCAACGATATACACCTTGGTTCTTGTCATTACGGTAGTGTGAGTAAGTCCTGCCGCAGCAAGGGTTACAGCACAAGCTATCAAAACGTGAAAAACAAGAGAGGTGAGCCATCCGCGAGATTTGTTATCCTTATTTTTCGAAACAAAATAAGGAATAAGAATCAAAATAACAAGCGGAATTGCCATAAAGAGCCAAAACGGATTATCGAAGCTGATATTTTTCATAACAGTACACCATCCAATCCGCCATAAATAATACCGCAAGTGTAATGAATATGATCACAACAGGATCGTATTCACCGTCACTTTTAATAAAGGTTTGCTCGCCTGCCAAAGAGAATGATGCCTTTATGGCAAAAGGATCGCTCTCGTTTTCGGGAGTTGCTGAATAAATTCTATAATCTTGAGTCGAATCCGACGTAGTCACTCTTACGGTGTAAGTTCCTACCTTGTCAAGATGAAGAACGCCAATGTCCGTAGAGGAATCAATGTAAATTTCCTCACCGTCGGGCGAAAATCCTTTGACGGTAAGCATATTTGAGGTTATGTTGAGATTTACGTCCTCGCCGCAAACGAAATCGGTTCTGTCTAGCACGTTGGGGCAGGAATAGGAAAGAAGAGAGCCTACAAGAGGAACAAAATCACTTGAAAGCGAGAAGTCAGCCTTATGCAGGTCGAAGCCTATAACTACCTGACGGTTGCCGAGAGCATTAGTTCCGGCAAAAATCAAGGGGTTCGAATCGTATGAGAAAAGTGTCGTAAATTTGGTGTACATTCCGCTATATTTAACGTATTCCGAAATGAATATGTCGTTTCCGTTAATGCCTTTAAGCAAATCACGGGCAGCGGAAGCCGTAGAGTTTGATTTCACAAGCTCTCCCGGCTCGTCAAGCTCGATAACGCCTCTGATTCCAAAGCCCGAATCCGCAACGCTCTTTGAGGAATTGATAAGCCACACCGCAGCGTCGGGAAGCTTGTCGGGAGTAAAGGAATGGAAGATATAAAGTCCGTAGCCGGTCTGTCCGTTATACTCTTTGGGGTCGATTACGTCAACTTTAGAGTCGGTCAATGCGTCAAGCGCCGCTTCCATAAAGAAAGGCGTCTCGCTGACAAGAAGAATATCGTATGCAGCAGCGCTCTCAAGGTTGTAAACAACAACAGAGTTATCCTTTATCAAAGCATCATCTTCAAGAACAGCTACCTCAAAATAGTCATAGTCGGTTACAGTACACTGAAGCAAAACCTCGGCAGGCTCGTCATTTGCTACGTCAACCTCAACCGTATCCGCAGCCTCGCTTGATCCGTTTACGAAAAGACCGATGCTTAACGTAGCATTGGATACGTAAGAATTAACCTCGGCAGAAACGGAAAGAGTCTTGTCTGTAAAATCGTAAGAAACGTTATTTACAGAGTAATTTTCTGCAGATTGCAAACCAAGGTTTACAATTTCGACGTTTTTGTGATCGGTGTAGGCAGAATCCGTGAAGAAATAGGTAACGAACGACGTGTTTTCATCGAAATAGCTTTGCGCAAGAGCAAGAGCCTCGCCCTCTTCAACAAGTCCGTCGGTGCAAACCTGATCGGAAAGCATTTCTTTAGCTATTTTCTTATCGGTTATACGCTCGTAAACCGCAGAAGGATCGGCATTAAGAGCTATAAGAGTATAAGTGCTTCCGCTACTGGATTCATCAATTATATCAGCTATTTTCTCCTTTGCCTCGTCGAAGCGTGTTCTATCTCCGTTTTTGGTGTTCATACTGCCGGAGCAATCAAGTATAAAGCAGTATTCCTCTGCCGCTTCGGGAAGAATAAATACCGGCCTTGAAATAGCGAAGGATACAAAAGTAATGGTAAGTATCTGAAGAATAAGGCTGATTATACCGGTAAGACCGCTTAAGGGATTTCTCTTTTTGAAGAATTTTTCACTTAATGTCCATAAGTAGGTAGACGGTACTGTTTGCTCATTGTACTTATTCTTCAAAATGTAAATAAGTATAACGAGAGGCACTCCGATAAGACCTAAGAGGCCGAGAGGATAAAGAAATTTCATCTTACCACCTCCGTATCCTGCAAATCACCGAAGAACAGCTCCGCAACCGAAGCGTGTGCGGGAGTGAAAATATATCTCGCTTCCCTGGCTTCGCAGTACTTCCTTATTCTGTCAATAACGTACTGAAGAGCATCTTTATACGCTCTTATAATGTCCTTATCAATCTTTTTACGGAAGAATTTGTTGCTTGATTCGGCATCAAACAAATGCATTTTTCCACGTATCTGAGGATTTATTTCGGCTCTGGAAAGAATCTGCACGCAGATAACGTCACGCTTTGCGTCGGTCAGGCGGTCGATTGCCGATTCGTAATCGTCGTCCGTCAAAAAGTCGGATATAATTATGGAAAATCCGTCGCCGTAACCTACCGAAGAGGGGATTATGGCTTCGCTGATTTTTGCATCGGTATCAAAGGTTATCTCGTTAAGCTTGTTAATGCAATTGAGATAGGAATCCTTTCCAACCATTCCCACAACTACCTCACGAAGCTCGGAGCCGCATACGGCGTATATGGAAACCTTGTCCATTTCGCATACCGAAAGATAGGCGAATGCTGCGGCAAGCTTGATAGCCTGCGTAGCCTTTTCGTCATCTGTGCCGTGATTCATAGAACGGCTTGCATCTATATATATTCTGGTATGCATCTGTCTTTCGTCAAGATAAAGCTTTTCGTAAAGCTTATCAAATCTTGCGTAAGCATTCCAGTCTATTTTGTTTACGTCGCCGCCAGGAGCGTAATCCCGATAATCCGCAAATTCGCAGGATGAACCGAAATTTTTAGTTTGACGGTTGCCGCCAAACATACCTGCCACGTTGTTTTTGAGAATCGTTTGCAGCGTTTCAAGCTCGCTGATAAACGCCTCATCTATTACGATTTTTTTCATTTAGTTGCCCTTTTTAGTTTCTTTAAGAATCAAGGAAATAACGTTGTCAACGCTAAGTTTATCGTTAACAGCCGAATAATTGAGCTTTATTCTGTGGCGGAGGATAGGATATGCCAAGGCTTCAATATCCTCGTATGCTACGTTGAAGCGTCCCTGCATAAGAGCGCGAACCTTTGCGCAAGTAATAAGACCCTGGGCAGCGCGGGGAGATGCGCCGTACTTAAGATACTTCTTTGCGGAGGGCGCGCTGTCTTCTGCTGCGGGGTGAGTGCCGGAAACGAGATTTACAGCATAGTAAAGAACCTCGTCACACACGGGAACGTTGGAGGCAAGAGCTCTCATTTCAAGAATTTCCTCGCCATTGATTACGGACTCTGCTGTTTCTTCCATAGTTTTCTGAGTCATCTTAACGATGTTTACAAGCTCGTCGTTTGTAGGATAATCAACCAAAAGCTTGAACACGAAACGGTCCATCTGCGCCTCGGGAAGAGGATATGTACCGTCCTGCTCGATGGGGTTCTGGGTTGCAAGAACGAAGAACGGCTCTGCAAGCTTATGAGTTTCGTTACCTACGGTAACCTTGTGCTCCTGCATTACCTCAAGCATTGCAGACTGAGTTTTAGGGGTTGCACGGTTAATCTCGTCGGCAAGAACAAGGTTTGCAAAGATAGGGCCGGGACGGAATTTGGTGTTAAGTCTGCCGTTTTCATCCTTTTCGACAATGTTTGCGCCGGTTACGTCAGAGGGCATAAGGTCGGGGGTAAACTGAATACGGGAGAAAGGAAGAGACATAGTCTTACCGAGCGCACGTACAAGACGGGTCTTACCAACTCCGGGAACACCCTCAAGAAGCACGTTACCGCCCGAAACAATGGCGATAATAACGTTTTCGATAATGTCAGCCTGACCTACAACGTCCTTTGCAAGTTCCTGCTTTACAGCCTTAATTTTTTCACTAAATGCCTTTACTCTTGCGGCATCTTCAACCGAAGCACAAGCTTCAGCTGCAACGTTTTCCAAAGCGGATTCGGTTTCCTGTACAGTCTCGTTGTTCTCTATTACTTCATTTTTGTTCAACATAATTTCATTTACCTTCATCTTTCTTTATGCCGCCGTAAAGCAGGGCAAAATAATTTTTAATTGCTTGTTTTTGCTGCTCGGTGTATTCACCGGATGCAAGTTTTGCTTCCATTAAAGGGAAATATCTTTCCAGGAGAGTTCCGTATTCAACGTACTCACCTGTTACGGGGTCAAGCACCAGGTCGTTGCTTCCGTATATTGCGCCGTCACCGACACCGCCGCCTCCGCTTTGGTTTTCGTCATCGTCGTTCTTATTGTCGGAGTTACCGTTCTCGGAATCTTCGCTACCTACAAGGTTCGGACGTTCAAATCCCGGAAGCGGAACCATAAACAAAGTCGACACCTTGGTAAGAGCGTATTCTCCCTCGTTGGTGTTAATCTTCTGCACCGAAATTGCGTCATATATCTCCTTTGACATACCGTTAAAGGTATCGCCAATATTCGTTTTCATAACTTCAAGAGTCTTTCTATCCGCTGAATTTGAGATTACCGCAAGTCCGAAAATTATTGGGGGTGTGGTGTCGTTATCAAGATTTATGAGAGCGTTTAAGACCGCATACAGCGGGTCATCCTCGGAAATCTTTGAATTTTCAAGTCCTCCGATAACGGAAACAGAGCTTTTCTGAAGCTTCCACAAAAGCTCACTCTTCAAATCAGCCTCTTCGGGAATCTGGGTTTCACCCTCAGCGGGTGTATGCTCGTAAAGGGCGATAAATTCATTCCATTTTTCAATGAAATCACCCCAGACAGGCTCACGCCAGCTGCTCGTGTCCATTGCATAGGCAAGAGCCATAGCGAATTTATCTTCCGTATTCCACAAAGCGGTTGCAATTTCCGTCATTGACGAGGAATTATAGGTTATTTCGGTTATGTACGCCATGGATTCGGTAACCGCAGTTTTCATTTCAGGCTTGGTCTTAACATTCTCAAGCGTAGAAAGAAGCGTTTTAAGCTCGTCTGCCGTCTGTTTGCGGTACGGCTCTTCCATCTGGGAATTTTCAACGTGAGCTATAATGTCGAGCAGACCTATTCTCTGAACCTCGGTAAGCGCAAACGGCTCAACCTCCTCGGGCGGAGTTAGGTTTCTTAAATTGGGAAGGATAATTCCCGCAGCAACCGTAATAGCGCCGATAGCCGCTGCAAGGATAAACACCCACAGAAGTCGGAGGCCAAGCGGT
>JAZTXO010000053.1:0-57104 GCA_045636445.1 Eubacteriales bacterium
CATCTTCCGTGTGTGTGGTTGTTTTGGGCGGAGAAATGCCCTTTGCATTATATCTGTAATTTTTAAGATAGTTCCAACGTTTTTCAATTGGTCCGGTTTGTGATAAATTAGACATATCAATCTCCATTCTGTCGCTATATGCGACCGCACAAATTGTTGATGAATTTTTGGTTTCGCTTCGCGAATATTTTTCGCCTTGCCGCTTACAAGCGAGCTTGACGCGCTCTACGGCTCAAATGTGAACCCGTATTCGGCACAAAATGTGCCGAGCGGGACAACTCCTAAGTCGAGTCCACCAAAAGGAAAAAAAGAGAAAAGAGGTGCAAAATGCACCTCTTTTCCTTTTTTGGTGGACCCGACGGGAGTTGAACCCGTGTCCGAAAACCTCTTGATATAACCTTCTCCGTGGGCAGTCATATCTTTTGAAATTTCCCGCCATCAGCGCCGATAGACAGGCTCTGACTTTGGTAGCCCTTTGATGCTTGACCGATACAAGAGCGAAATTTCGGTTCAAGTTCACTACTTAATTTGACGCACGGCCTGAGTCGTAGTCCTCTCAGGCGGTACGGGCGGCACTTTTGGCCGCGTCACAGCTTACGCTGCAAGAGCAACTTTATTGTTGTCGTTTATTATTTAGGTTGGACATTTTAACGGGATTATCCTGCCCGCCACGCTTATCATACCTCAAAATCCCCGTCGAAACCCTTACGGGCCCATGAACTTTGTAAGCATAAATATTATACATTAAATCTGCTCTATTGTCAATAGATTTCATTTTCCAATATCTGACAAATTTATAATTAAATCTCAAATATAAAACTTTTTCCCATGAGATATAAAAGCTATTGATTTTTCTTTCGATTTAGTGTATAATTTTCTTATATTAGGGATTAAATTTTAAATTTAAGAAAGAGAATATATGAACCAACAGTTTTTTAAAAAACGAAGCGTCAGGATTGTCGCTATAATTTTAGTGATTGTTCTGTCGATTCCTATAATAATCAGGGCAGGACTTGATATCGTTGCCGCTACCTATAAGGTGTGGTCGCCCGATTATGATATGGTGGATATTTCCTATATCCTCGACAAGGAATCTTTGAGCGACGATGACTATAATCTGCTCTATGAGCAGACCGGGTTAACCAAAATCGGAATTGACGATATGCTTGCAAAGGGGCAGAAAAATCAGATTTTGAGAATTCAGCGTGAGTTCTTTGCCGAGCCGTCTTTTAGATGCAGTAAGTTCCATTTCTGCGTAGGTATGTTCGTGAAAAAGCGTGGTGCTTATCCTCACGCACCTTTGCAAGACGGTGACATAATTTATTCCCCCTCAACCTATATTTCCTTTGTCAACATCTCCCATGCGGCAATTGCGGTCAATGGCGGAAACTTTGTGGTTGAAGCATACGGTTACGGAAATCCTACACAGTGCAGCAGTGCTGGAACATTCTTCGTTTACCCCGAATTCGTTATTTTAAGACCTAAAGCAGGGGAGGAGGCAGGTAAGAGGGCCGCAGAGTTCGTTGAAGAAAATCTCATCGACGTGCCTTACGATATTATGACCGGAATTTTCGGTGAAAAAGCACCCGATAACCTCAAAACCACCCATTGCTCACATCTTCCGTGGTATGCCTACTATATGACAGGTATTGACCTTGACTCGAACGGTGGAAAGATTGTTACACCGAAGGATATTCTTAATTCGCCATACCTTGAAGTCGTTCAGGTTTACGGAATGGATATTGACGATTTTAAATAAAAAAGCAGGGATTTGCAAACAATTATTTGCAAATCCCTTTAAAATTACAGTAAAATGCAGATAAGACCGTTTGAGCCTTCGTTGATAATCTTGCCGAGAGTTTCGCTGAGCTTTTCTCTTGACTCTTCGGGCATGTGGGAGAGCTTTGTTTGCATTTCTTCTAGCCTTCCCCTTGGGGAAGGGGGACCGCCGAATGGCGGTGGATGAGGTTGCGACGGCGGCTTAGAGCAATATGCAGATAAGACCGTTTGAGCCTTCGTTGATAATCTTGCCGAGAGTTTCGCTGAGCTTTTCTCTTGACTCTTCGGGCATGTGGGAGAGCTTTGCTTGCATGCCGTCGCTGACCATATCGTAAAGCGACCTGCCGAACATATTGTATTCCCAAAGTCTATCGGGATTTTCCTCAAATTCAGCGGAAAGGGACTTCACAACCTCCATAGACTGCTCTTCCGAGCCTACAACCGGGCAGAAATCTGCCTTTATGCCGGTTTTTATCATGTGGATAGAGTCGGCGTGGGCGGTGACCTTAACACCGTATCCGTCAGCCTGCTTTACGAGCGACGGCTCGTCGAGTCTCATTTCCGAAGCGGTAGGCATAACTATGCCGTAGCCCTTCATTTCAACGTCGGAGAGAGCCTTTTCCACCTTGGAATATTTCTCTTTCACCACCTGAAGCTCTTCAAGATATGAGAACAAATCTCTTTCGCCGCGAATTTCTTTGCCGCAAAGCTCGGAGAGAATGTTATAATACTCCTCTTTGGGCAGAGGAATGTTGAACTCTGCCGTTCCGTCACCTGCGTTTACGGCAATACGCTCGATGGATTTATCCTTTGGCAGAGCCTTTTCGATGTCACCGAGCTTTGAAACCTTGTCTGCAAATTCCGAAACCGAACTAACTATTTCTGCCATTAAGGGGTGGCCTTTAGGCAGGGCGGCAGTCCATTCGGGAAGTGCAAAACTCATTGATTTTACGGGAAATTCGCCAAGAACAAGAGCTAAAATCTCTCTAATATCCTCGTTGTCCAGCGACGGGCAGCAGACCAGAGCCACCGGTGCGTTGTACTTTGCTTCAAGCTCGTTTGCAAGTGCGTGCGCCGTGTCGGAGGAGGGGTCGCGGGAATTAAGGATTATTGCAAAAGGCTTTCCCGCCTCTCTTAACTCTCTTACAACTCTTTCTTCCGGAGCAATATAGCTCTCTCTCGGTATATCCGAAATGCTTCCGTCGGTTGTAACGAGCATAGCTATTGTTGCGTGTTCACCTATAACCTTGCTTGTGCCAAGCTCGGCTGCCTTTGTAAAGGGCATTGGCTCATCCGACCAGGGAGTCATAACCATTCTTGCAGCTCCGTCCTCTTCCGCGCCGAGAGCGCCCTCGGCAATATAGCCGACGCAGTCAACCATCTTGACGTTAAAGCCAATCTCTTCCCCAAGGGTAACTCTTACCGACTCGTCGGGAACGAATTTAGGCTCGGTTGTCATGATAGTTCTGCCGGATGCGCTTTGGGGCATTTCGTCAAGAGTACGCTCTCGGTCGTAAATGTTTTCAATGTTGGGAATAACAACGGTGTCAAGAAATCTTTGAATAAAAGTGGATTTTCCCGTTCTCACCGGGCCGACAACACCTATGTAAATGTCACCGTCAGTCCTTTTTGCAATATCTGCATATATAGAATTATCGCTCATAAATACCTTCCTCCGAAAAACTTTTTCATAAAAACCTATGCAAAGCTTAAAAAAGTTATTACAAAAAAGCATTTTTTTGCGAAAATACTTGAAATTTTTCTTCATTTGGTATATACTATAAAGGTAAACAGTGACGGAAGAATATTCGTTTTTTTCGTATTCAGAGAGTCTGCGGTTGGTGCGAGCAGATTGCGATTGGCGATTTCCGCTTCCCGAGTTTTCGGCGACGAGTCGAGGGACTCCCCCTTATCGGAGATTTAAAGTGACGCTTTTGCGTAATTTGGGTGGTACCGCGGAGTTTTTTCGTCCCATTAAGTGTATTTGGGGATGGAAAAACTTTTTTTGTTTTATAAATTATTTCCAGGAGGGAAAAACATTGATAGATATTAAATTTTTGAGAGAAAACCCCGATGTTGTAAGAGAAAACATCAAAAACAAGTTCCAGGATTCCAAGCTTCCCTTGGTTGACAAGGTTATCGAGCTTGACGAGGAGCTTCGCCAGAACAAGAAGAGAGCCGACGACCTCAGAGCTAACCGTAACAAGATTTCCAAGTCCATAGGAGCTCTTATGGGACAGAAGAAGTTTGCCGAGGCAGAGGAAGCAAAGAAGCTTGTTGCCGAACAGGCAGCTGAACTTGCAGCTTGCGAAGCTAAAGAAGCCGAGCTTGAAGAAGAAGTAAAGAAAATAATGATGATTATTCCCAATATCATCGACCCCACAGTTCCGATAGGTAAGGACGACTCCGAAAACGTTGAGGTTGAGAAGTTTGGCGAGCCTGTAACTCCCGATTTCGAGATTCCTTATCATACCGATATTATGGAAAGATTTTGCGGTATTGACCTCGACTCTGCAAGAAGAGTTGCAGGTAACGGCTTCTACTACCTTATGGGCGATATTGCAAGACTTCATTCTGCGGTTATCTCTTATGCAAGAGATTTTATGATTGACCGCGGCTTTACCTATTGCGTTCCCCCTTATATGATTCGTTCCAACGTTGTAACCGGCGTTATGTCCTTTGCGGAAATGGACGCTATGATGTATAAGATCGAGGGTGAGGATCTTTACCTTATCGGTACTTCCGAACATTCTATGATCGGTAAGTTTATCGACCAGATCGTTCCCGAAGCCGAACTTCCTTATACTCTTACTTCCTACTCTCCCTGCTTCCGTAAGGAAAAGGGTGCTCACGGTATCGAGGAAAGAGGCGTTTACCGTATCCACCAGTTTGAAAAGCAGGAGATGATCGTTGTTTGTAAGCCCGAGGAATCGCCCGCTTGGTTTGAAAAGCTTTGGAAGAACACCGTTGACCTCTTCCGTACCCTTGATATTCCAGTAAGAACTCTCGAGTGCTGCTCCGGCGACCTTGCTGACCTTAAGGTTAAGTCTATCGACGTTGAGGCTTGGTCTCCCCGCCAGCAGAAGTATTTCGAGGTTGGCTCTTGCTCGAACCTCGGTGACGCCCAGGCAAGACGTCTTAAGATCAGAGTTAAGGGTGAGAGTGGAACATATCTTGCTCACACTCTTAATAATACCGTTGTCGCTCCCCCCAGAATGCTTATTGCATTCCTCGAGAACAACCTTAACGCTGACGGTAGCGTAAATATCCCCGTAGCACTCAGACCTTATATGGGCGGCAATGAAAAGCTTGTTCCTACCAAATAAAAAGCCTTCCCCCTCGTGGGGAAGGGGGACCGGCCTTGCCGGTGGATGAGGATGACCGTAACTACAGCAAAACATAAACCAGGATGAAAAATATGAAGAATATTCTTATTCTCGCCGGTCCGTCAGGCGTGGGCAAGACAACACTTGCCCACGTTTTGTTAGATGACCGCAACCGCTTTGAGCTTGTACGCTCGGTGACCACAAGAGCACCGAGAGGCGACTCTTTTGACTCGGAATATATTTATATATCAAAGGAAGAGTTTTTGCGTCTTATTTCGGATGGCGGAGTTCTTGAATACACCGAGTATGCAGGGAATTTTTACGGCACGCCTCGCTCGGAGATTGAGCGTATCATAGGCGAGGGAAGAGTGCCGCTGCTGATACTCGACCTTAACGGTGTTCACACCGTAGCAAATGCAAAAAGCGATATTAACCCCTGCGCCGTGTATCTTACCGTACCCGACTCGGAGCTTGACCAAAGACTTCGCCAAAGATACGGCAGCGATATAGAGAAGCTTAACTCCCGCCTTGAGAAAAACGTCTTGGAAAGGGCATATTTTGAAGAAATAAAATCCGATTTTTTTGCAGTAGTGGAAAACTCGGGAAATGTCGGGAAATCTGCCGAGGAAATCATTGAGCAATTTTCAAAATTTGAAGCAATTGAGCCTCGTTGAAATTAAGATTGCATATATAATAAAAAACTGCCCGTTTAATGTGTGATTGTCCGTTAAGGATATCACGCAAAACTGTCGGGCAGTTTTTGTTGTTATTTCACACCAACATAGCCACTCTCTTCAATGATGTACTGTCCCTCATCGGAAAGCATCCAATCTATCAGTATTTCCACGTTTGGATTAGTGTTGCCAAGATAGGTTACGGCATAAACGGGTGTAATTATCGGGTAGGTGTCATTCTTTATATTTTCAGCGGTAGGAGCAACTCCGTCAACCGCAATCATTTTGATGTCGGGATGCTGAACAATTCCTTCAATATAATATCTAAAGGAGTAACCGATAGAGCTGGTCTTGTTTTTGTAGCTTGCAACTTCCTCAACGATACCGCCCATAAATCCGACAACCTTTTCGATATCGGGTTCGACGAGTGGCACATCACCCATAAAGCGAAGCATCATACTCTGGCTTCCGCTTCCCTCGTCACGCTGGAATGGTACAATCTCCTCGTCGTTACCTCCAACCTCGCTCCAGTTGGTAATCTCACCCGAATAAATCTTTTTTATTTCGTCCGAAGTGAGAGAAGTTATGGGATTATCCTTGTGTACGAAGAAAACAAACGCCTCCCAGCCTATCTGGGTGTAATCAAAGGTGGTGCCGCATTCTGTGGCATATTCTATCTGCTTTTTTGATGGTGCTGCACCGATGAAGATGTCGGTGTTTCGCTCTGCCAGCTCGGTGTAGCCGCCAACGGTGTTGTTATATACAAACACGCCGTCATAGAGCCTAGTGGTGTTCGGGTAAACCGCATTGACAAATGCGGAATAAACAGGGAAGGCTGCTGTTGCTCCGTCGATGATAGGAAGATTATCTGTGAGCTTTAGCGTTTTACTGTCATATTTAACTATTTTGCTGTCCTCGGTGAATGGGAGATATTCGTAAACGTCAATGGATGGCGTTGTGTCTATACTCAAATCATCAGATTCCGTAGAAGACTCGGTAGAGTCAAAAAGGAAAAGCATAAGCTTGCAGGAGGAAAACGAACTCAAACAAACCAGAGAGATAATAATGCAAAGAAACCTTTTCATAGTTTTACCACCTTTTTTATTTCATTATAATTATATCATAAAGCTGTAATTTTTGCAAGATTCAATTCTGCTACCCCAGCCACGAACAAGAAAAAAAGCACATCTTTTGATGTGCTTTTTCGTGGAGCAGGGTATTCACCTCGGTGAAGATACTACGCCTTGCCGCTTACAAGCAAGCTTGACGCGCTCTTCGGCGAGTATGCGGACCTACACTTCGTGCAAGGCACGAAATAGGTCGAATCCGTAAGCTACCCCAGCCACGAACAGAAAAAAAGCACATCAAAAGATGTGCTTTGTTCGTGGCAGGGGTAGCAGGATTCGGACCTACGAATGAGGGAGTCAAAGTCCCTTGCCTTACCGCTTGGCTATACCCCTATATTTAGTTTTGGAATCCCGCTACCTAAAGTAGCAGAGGATCACAAGTTGCAATTTTGACTTGTATATTCTACCATAAAAAAACGGTTATGTCAATATCTTCTCACAAAGTTTTTTGGTGAGCTTTTCTTTCTTCTTTTTATTTTTGCTTTTCATTAAAACTGTCATTTATGCAATATGCCGTTTTTTGATGTGCGTATTTTTGTTTAAAATGCGCAAAAGCGTTGAAAAAAACAGTATTTTGCCGTTTCTTTACTTGACTTGTTTACGTAAATTGTGTTACAATTTACGTGCGAAATAAAAGCTCTCGACTTAATAAATTTTAAGCAGTACAAGGGCAGAAAAGGAGATTTTTAAAATGAAAATTGCAAAGATTTTATCCGTAATTTTTATACTTTGCTTATGCTTTGCATTTGCATCCTGCAACTCTGATTCTTCAGATGACGTAGCCGAAAGTCTGGGAGGAGGAAATAAAAACGAGCTTGCCACTGACGGAAGCAACGTTATAGAGGGAAAGGATGCCGCAGCCTTCGTTGCGGTTGACATCAACCCCTCTATAGAGCTTACTCTTGATGAGAATGACGTAGTTGTAAGTGTATACGGCGCAAACGACGATGGAAAACTGCTTGTTTATAACGAAAACGCAGGCATCGTAGGCAAGGAAGTTGATACCGCTGTGGCGTATATTACCAACCTTGCAGTCGAGCTTGGCTACCTTAGCGAGGAAAATTCTCAGGTAAGCACCTACGTTTCTACGGGAAATGCCGGAAATGCTGATAGGCTGAGGAATAAAGTCAACGCAAAGATAGTTGAAACCGCTGAGGGCAAAGAGCTTTCGGTAAGTGTTGACGTTGAGACCGCTTTTGCGGTTTTGTGCGAGCTTGATGAGCTAAAATCTCTTTATCCCGAAAACACGGCGATACAGAATCTTACTCCCGGGAAATTCAGACTTGCTCTTTCCGCGTCGAGCGACGGCGAAGTAACCATTGAAGCAGCTGCGGCTATGTCTGACGGTGAGCTTATCGCGGAAATAAAGAATGCGCACAAGGTTCTCGGAAGCCACGCGACCGAGGCTTACCTTGAAGCAAAGGCAAGAGCAAGACTCGTTTACGAATCCTCGGTTGGAGTGATTAACGACGCTGTATATACTAAAATATACCTTGACCGCGCAAAGGACCTTGTATCCAACCCGGATTATATAAACACCATTCATTACGGTGCAGCATATCAGGCTTATAAAACCGCGGCTCGCACCTATCGCTCTGTTTTTGAGATAATGAAGTTTGCTGACGATTACACTAATTTCGTTATAAGCAATGATATTGTAGCCGAGATAGCAGCAGGGCTTGGCATTAGTGACGTTGCGGCTCTTCGTGACGAAAATGGAAATATAACTATCGGTAGCGTTACTCGCTTCTGCAACAAGTTTATGTCCAAAAACAACTTGCCCGATAACGTTAAGGCCGAAATCAGAGAAATTCTTGCCGAGGTTAAGGATATAGCGGAAATCGCGCTTATGTCGTCCGAGGAATATGCAAACGATTTTGAAACTCTCAGAAGAGCGATCGGCCAGGTTGTATCTTCGGTAAGCAGTGTATCTGCAACGCTTCTCCCGCTTCTTCCCGAAGAGGCAAAGACAGAGTTTGAAAAATGCCTTGAATACCTTAAGGATACCGGAAAGAAGATAAATGAGATTATGCAATCCGGTGATACCAGTGATGTAATTATTTCCCTAGCGCAGGATGCTGAAAAGAGAGCGGCAGAGTTCTTGACTAAAATTGAAGCCGACCTTACCAAGGAAGAAAAAGCAAGGGTAGAGGCTTACTTCGAGGCTAACAGAACGCAGATAGACGCTCTTACAAAAGGCTTTATGAATAGCCTTGAAAAGGCAGAAAAGGCTGCAGTTGACCGTCTTGAAAACAAGAAGGCTGAAAGAAATCCCGAGAACAAGGGTGACTCCGAAGGCAATAAGGGTGAAACCGATAACCGCTACGAAAACGGCGATATCATAGGTGACGACGGCAGACTTCCGTCAACGAATAGACCCGAAAACGAGGGTAACCTCTCCGGTAAGGACGAGATCGTAAACGATGGTATTACCTCGGATAAAGAAAGCTCTGAAAATGAGGAGGATACCGCAGAAGACAGAGTTGATACCGACAACGAAGCCTTTGACAGGGTGGAAACCGGTATTCAGGGCAGCACGAGCATTGACGGTTTTGACAGCTACTTAGGCGGTAACGACTATATAGTTGAGCAACCGTAAGAGACGGCAGGCTTTATATGATTAAATAAAATTTTTAGCGAGGGTTTCCGAGGGCGGCGATCCTCGCTTTTTATATACTAAGCTTTTCTCTTTCTTGAAAAATATTGACAAAGTCTTATATACTGTGATATAATTTATTATAAAAAAATTGAAAGGAGCCGTATATGAATAGCTCGAAATCTCTTGGAATACGTTGGCTTATTTTGGCGGTGGGCGTTGTTACGATGCTCTTTGCGGGAATAATTTATGCCTGGTCTATATTAAATTCACCATTTATGAATCTTGGTTATTCGAAAGAAAATCTTGCCTTTAACTTCACTCTTACAATGTCATTCTTCTGTATTGGCGGACTTCTTTCCACAAAACTCGTAAAGCTTTGCGGTATTGGACTTACCATAGTTTTGTCGGCAATTCTTGCCGGCGCAGGCTTTATGCTCAGCGCATTTTTAGGCGAGGGGCAGGTAATTCTCCTTTATCTTACCTACGCTCTTATGTCAGGACTCGGTATCGGAATTGTGTACATAACCATAATCTCCTCGGTTAATGCCTGGTTTCCCGACAGAAAGGGATTTTCCTCCGGCGCTCTTATGATGGGATTTGGCGCAAGTAGCCTTGTGCTTGGAAATCTTGCGGATATGCTCTTTGAGAGTCCTTTCGGTTGGAGAAAAACCTATATACTTCTCGGTATTCTTCTTGGAGTTGTGCTTTGCCTTTCGGCTATGTTTATAAGACGCCCCGATTCCTCGGTAAAGCTCCCCGAGCCGAAAAAGCTTAAGGGCTCTAGGGCAGAGGACTTCGAAATAAAGGATATGAAGCCCACCGAAATGATTCGACGCTTCACTTTCTGGCGTGCATTTGTGTTCCTTATTTGTATAACTGCTGTCGGTAGCTCGGTTATCAGCTTCTCAAAGAACTTTATTCTTTCCTTTGACTCGGAAAAAGCGGCTCTTGCAACTACTATGGTAGGAATTTTCGCAATCTGTAACGGACTTGGAAGAATTATTACAGGAGCAGTTTTCGATGCCCTCGGCAGACGCTTCACAATGTTAGCCGCCAGCCTTCTTGCGACTGTTGCCGCCGGAATAACTCTTCTTTCGGCTATAATCGGCTCGCTTCCTCTTGCTATCTTCGGTATCTGCCTTATCGGTATGTCCTACGGCACGTCTCCCACAGTTGCATCGGCATTTACCGCATCTTTCTACGGAAACAAGCACTTCGCATCTAACCTCGGTGTTATGAACTTTAACCTTATGTGCGCGTCATTTACCGCAACCCTTTGCGCAAATATCCTCGAAGCAACAGGCGGCTACGTTGCGCCTTTCATTCTTCTTCTCTCCCTTGCGGCTGTGTCCTTTGCATTGAATTTCACAATCAAAAAGCCCTAAAAAAACGAAAAATTATTCTAAACGGATGCCAAATCTTGCTCTTCGCAGGTGTCAAACCGAGCACATTCCTCCGAAAGATATTCGTTCCATAATCTTTCAAGTGTTTCTTTCATTGTAATCGCCTTTCTTTGTAGTTTAAAAGTGAACTAAATATATTATAGTTCATTTGTGCTATAATTTTTAAAAAAAGCAGGGTGGGAATGATTATGTACAAAAGATTAAAGGATCTCAGAGAAGATGCCGATAAAAGCCAAGAGAAAATTGCAAAAATAATAGGTACAAGTCAATCCTATTATGCACAGTATGAAAACGGCAAAAGGTCTATTCCATTTGAGCGTATGGTGGTGTTGGCGAAATATTACAATGTTTCTCTTGACTATCTTGCCGGTATTATAGACACGCCAAGAAAGCTTAAATAAGATGCACGTAAGGGTGATTTACATTACCTGACGGCAAAAAATGAAAAAAGTCTTCCTTCGGGAAGGCTTTTTTTGTCCGAATTTTAACTACCGATTGGAATATTGGGTTTGTTTCCTTAAAAAAATTATAAACTTTTTAATATTGAAGCTTTTGCCAGGCTTTTCTCGAAAAGCCGACCCTTTCCAACGCTAACTACTTCCTTTTCTCGAAAAGCCGCCTCTTTTCGTTACTCTAACTTCCTTTTCGTAGCTCTAACCTTACAGACTTTTACAAAAAAAGTTTACAGATGACTTGACAGATGTAAAAAAATGTGCTATAATCCTACCTTGGAAATAAAAACAAGCAAAAAACAGACGAAACGGGGGGATAGAATGAAGGCTGAAAAAAGACGCGCCGAGATTGCGGCAATACTTTTAGGTGAAAACAGAGCTGTAAGCGGCAGCGAACTTTCCGAAAGGGTATCTGCATCAAGGCAGATAATTGTTCAGGATATTGCGGTGCTTAAGGCTTCCGGCTACGATATTATTTCAACTCATTCGGGTTACGTTATTAAAGCTTCTCCTCTCCACGAGCGTGTCTTTAAAGTAAGGCACACAAGTGCCGAAACCGAGGACGAGCTTACGAAAATCGTAAGTCTTGGAGGTACTGTTGTCAACGTGTTCGTTTGGCATAAGGTTTACGGCAAAATTGAGGGAAAGCTTAACATCTTCTCAAAGCGTGGTATAGACCAACTTATGGAGGGAATAAAAAGCGGTAAATCAACCGAGCTTATGCACGTTACCTCGGGTTATCACTACCACACCGTAAGAGCCGATTCCGAGTGTGCTTTAGATAAAATCGGAGAAGAACTTGATAGGTCGGGATATATCGTTCCTGAAATATAAACATAAAAATGTAAACAAAGGTTAGAAAAAAATGCTCTTTTTGTGTCCGAAATGCAAAAAAGAACTGAATATTGAAGAGCGAAATTGCCGCTGTTCCAACGGACATTCCTACGACAGAGCAAAGGAGGGATATTTCAATTTTCTCCTTGGCAGGTCGGGCGGTGTCCACGGCGATAATATGAAAATGGTGGAAGCAAGACGCTCATTTTTAGGTAAGGGATATTATTTTCCTCTTGCGAGGAGGCTCTCGGAGCTGATACTTCTTTATACCGATAAGGGCGGAGCAGTCCTTGACGCAGGTTCGGGCGAGGGGTATTACACCGACATCGTGGAAAAGGCTGTTTTTGAAAGAGATAACGATAGCTTTCTTTCCGGCTTTGATATTTCAAAGGATGCGGTAAAACGTGCTGCAAAAGTAAATCCAAGAGTCACGTTTGCCGTTGCAAGTTCCTACGATATGCCTGTCGGTGACGGGTGCGTAGATACACTTTATAACGTTTTTTCGCCCTTGGCGATTGATGAAAGCCGAAGAGTCCTGAAGCCCGGCGGTAAATTCATTATGGTCATTCCCGACGAAGAGCATCTTTTTGAATTAAAGGAAGCCATATACGACACTCCTTATAAAAATAAGGTAGAAAATACCGAAATTTCGGGCTTTAAGCTTCTTTCCAAAGAGAATTTACGCTACAAAATGGAGCTTGATTCACCTGATGCGGTTCGGTCGCTCTTTATGATGACACCCTACGCCTACCGCACAAGTCCCGAAAACATATCGAAGATAGAAAAGCTCTCATCCCTTTCTTGCAGGGCAGAGTTTATACTACTTGTTTACGAAAAACTGTAAAGGAAAAAATATGGACATAACACACGGAAAATACCTTGGAGTCGACTACGGTGACAAAAGGACAGGCCTTGCCGAGTGCGACCTTTCGGGGCAGCTTGCAAGCGGAATTTGCACAATCTCCGAGGGCGGAATGAGAAAGACTGCAGAGCGAGTGAAAAAGGAAGCCGAATCGAGAGCTTGTAAAAAAATTATCGTAGGTCTGCCGAAGAATATGGACGGCTCGGAAGGGCCGAGAGCCGACGTTGTAAAGGCTTTTGTGTCGCTTCTTTCGGAAATTTGCGAAATTCAAATCGAATTTTTTGACGAGCGTATGACAACTATGGCGGCATACCGCTTCCTTGACGGAGCAGGAACGTTCGGCAAAAAACGCAAGGAAGTTATAGACACCCTCTCCGCCGAGCTGATACTGCAAGGCTATCTTGACAGAGAAAGAGCGCAAAATAAAGGCTGAAAATTACCCCGTATAGGGGAAAATATAAAGGTTTATTAAAATATTGAGGAAAAAGAAATGGAAAACGCAAAACAAAACAAATTCGTATCTTACTTAAAGAAAAAAGGACTTTTGCTTTCGGCTAAAGCCTATTTCGTTGACGCTATGAGCGCTATGGCACTCGGTCTTTTCGCATCGCTCCTTATGGGAACGATATTCGGAACGGTTGCGAAATACATACCTGACGGCAACGTTATAAAGGACTATTTCACCCTGCTTTCGGGCGCGGGCGGAGCTTGCGGAGCTATGATTGGCGTTGCAATTGCTCATTCGCTTAAAGCTCCGATGCTCGTTTTGCTTTCGGCAGGCGTTGTCGGTATGTTCGGTAACGCTTACGGTATCACCATTATGGTTGACGGTGTGGCAAAGAGTGTAACCGCAGGCCCTGCGGGAGCTTTTATCGCAGTTCTTTTCGCAGTTGAGATAGGAAAGCTTGTTTCCAAGGCTACAAAGGTTGATATTCTTGTGACTCCTGCCGTAACGCTTGGTGTTGGCGGCCTTGTGGCAATGCTCCTTTGCCCCGGTGTTTCCTGGTGTATGTACTGGCTCGGAAGCTTTGTAAACTATGCAACAACCGTCGTTCCTTTCGCTATGGGCGTTATAATTGCGGTTGTGGTAGGTATCGTTCTCACTCTTCCCATAAGCTCGGCGGCTCTTTGCGCTATGATTGGTATATCCGGTCTTGCAGGCGGCGCTGCAACGGTTGGTTGCTGCGCACAGATGATTGGCTTTGCTGTGATTTCCTTCCGTGAAAACAAATGGGGCGGTGTCGTTGCCCAGGGACTTGGCACTTCGATGCTCCAGATGGGTAACATAATAAAGAAGCCTATAATTTGGGTTGCTCCCACCCTTGCCGGAGCAGTTGTCGGCCCGCTTTCCACTTGTGTCTTTAAGCTTGAATGTACCGGTGTAAGCGCCGGAATGGGTACTTGCGGACTTGTAGGCCCTCTCGGCATATTTACCGATATGGGCTTTAACGGCGGAAGCATTGTAGGCGTTCTTCTTCTTTGTATAATAGCTCCCGCAGTTCTCTCTCTTGTATTCAACGAAATTATGCGTAAGCTCGGCTGGATAAAAACCGGCGATATGCAGCTTGATCTCTAATAAAAATGGAAAGGTAAGTTTACAAAATGTCTAACCTTAATTCTACGCTTCTTTGTGATTTTTACGAGCTTACAATGGCAAACGGCTACTTTGAGCTGGGAAAGGGCGATGAAATCGCATATTTTGACGTGTTCTTCCGTAAAGTACCCGACGGCGGCGGATTTGCTATTGCCGCAGGACTTGAGCAGGTAATTGATTACATAAAGGACTTGAAGTTTACGGCAGAGGATATAGATTTCTTAAGAGCGAAGGGGATTTTCTCCGAAAAATTCTTAAATTATCTTGCCGACTTTAAATTTACCGGCGATATTTATGCCGTACCCGAGGGAACACCTATATTCCCCGGCGAACCCATAATGACCGTAAGAGCGCCCTCTATCGAAGCCCAGTTTATCGAAACCTTTGTGCTTCTTTGCTTAAACCACCAGTCGCTTATTGCAACCAAGGCTAACAGAGTTGTAAGAGCCGCAGACGGCAGACCGGTAATGGAGTTTGGCTCAAGACGCGCCCAGGGTGCTGACGGTGCTATACTGGGAGCAAGAGCCGCATATATTGGCGGCTGCGCGGCTACCGCTTGTACAATTTCCGACAGAGATTACGCAATTCCCGCAACCGGAACGATGGCTCACTCCTGGATACAGATGTTTGATACCGAGTATGAGGCGTTCGTTTCCTACTGTAATCTCTATCCCAATAACGCAACTCTTCTCGTTGACACCTACGACGTCCTCGGCAGCGGTATTCCCAATGCGATAAAGGCGTTCAAAGAGGTTCTTTTGCCCAAAGCAATTACCAAGTGCGGCATTCGTCTTGACTCGGGAGATATTACCTACCTTAGCAAAAAGGCAAGAAAAATGCTTGACGAAGCGGGACTTACCGAGTGCAAAATAGTTGTTTCAAACTCTCTTGACGAGAATATTATAAGAGATATAATTCTTCAAGGTGCGAAAATCGACTCCTTTGGCGTTGGCGAAAGACTCATAACCGCAAAATCCAATCCGGTGTTTGGCGGTGTTTATAAGCTTGTTGCCAAGGAAGAGGGGGGAAGTATCGTTCCCAAAATCAAGATTTCCGAAAACCCCGAAAAGATTACCAATCCTCACTTCAAAAAGGTTTACCGTATCTTCGATAAGGAATCCGACGTGGCAATTGCCGACCTCCTTTGCGTTTATGACGAGGAAATTGACGAAAGTCAGCCTCTCACCCTCTTTGACCCTATCGAAACCTGGAAAAAGAAGGTCGTTACCGACTATTACGTTCGTGAGCTTCTCGTTCCCATATTCAAGGGCGGCGAGTGCGTTTACGAAAAGCCTCATATTTCCGAAATTCAGGAATATTGCAAGGGTGAAGTGGCAAAACTTTGGGATGAGGTCAAGAGATTCGAAAATCCTCATCGCTACTACGTAGACCTTTCAAAGAAGCTTTGGGATATTAAGCACTCGCTTCTTGAAAACCGCGGAAAGCTTGACTAAAAAGGAGTTCTCCACTTGAAACACAGTAAAAAGGTATTGATAATTTATACGGGCGGCACTATCGGAATGAAGAAAACCGACAAGGGCTACTCTCCCGTCGAGGGCTTCTTTAAGGAGGCTCTTTCGGCAATCGACGACCTTCGCTCGGACAAGCTTCCGTCCTGGTCGCTTTACGAGATGTCACCTCTGCTTGACTCCTCGGATATTACCGTTACCGAGTGGAATAAGGTTGCAAAAATAATCTACGACTCCTATTCCGACTACGACGGCTTCGTTGTGCTTCACGGAACGGATACAATGGCATATACCGCATCTGCTCTTTCCTTTATTCTTCGAGGACTTGATAAACCGGTTGTGCTTACCGGCTCGCAAATCCCTCTTTCCGAGGTGAGAAGCGACGGAAGAGATAACCTTATTACCTCTCTTATAATTGCGGGAGAGGGAGTTGTCAAGGAGGTTTCGCTCTATTTCAGCGGAAAGCTCCTTCGAGGCAACAGAGCAACGAAAATGAATGCCGACGACCTTGTCGCATTCGATTCGCCAAACTATCCTCACCTTGCGGAAGCGGGAATCAGCATAAAGTATAATCTTATGGCGCTTCGTAAGCCGAGAGGCGAGGAGCTGACATTCTGCCCCTTTTCCAATATTCCCATCGGTGTACTTAAGGTGTTCCCGGGAATCCAGTTCGGTCTCTTTGAAACTATAATGACCGAAAAGCTCTCGGGCATAGTTCTTGAAACCTTCGGCGCGGGAAATATTCCCGGTGGCGGCGGAGAGCTTATTCCGATAATTAAAAGAGCCTTTGAGTGCGGTACGGTGATTGCCGTTTGCTCCCAATGCCCCGGAGGTACTGTTTCTCTTGGAACGTACGAAACAAGCTCTGCTCTTAAGGATGCCGGAGCTGTCAGCGGCGCGGATATGACCACCGAGGCTGCCGTTGCAAAGCTCTATTACCTCTTCAGTATAGGAATAAAAATCGAAGAGATAAAGGCAAGAATGGAAAGAGATCTCCGAGGCGAACTTACCGAGCTTTAAAAAAATACATTTTTTACCCCCTGTAATTCATAGTATTTACAGGGGTGATTTTTTTGATTAAAATGCTTAAAAAGTTAACTATTATTTGCATAATCCTTGCTTTGTTGCCGATTTATTCCTGCAAAAGTAAAACTTCGGCAAGGGAAATTATGGAGAACTTTGTCAAAGCCTATCCCTTGGAGGGAAGAGTTTACTTCTCCGACTCTGAGGAATGGGAAGAGGGTTATATTTCCGACTCGCTGTTTTGCGACGCCTTTATTTGGGAGGGAGATTTACCCGAGGATTTTGCTCTTATGCTTAATCTTTCGGTGGATAAGCCGGTGGAGTGCGGTGTTTTTTACGCTTCCGATGCCGCCTTGCGTGACAGGATAACCGAAAGCTGTCTTGAAAGGATAGGCATTATTTGCGAGGGGGAATATTCACTTGCTTTTTGCAGAGGATTTGTTTTTTATGCGGTTTTGCCCGACACAGCAAGAGCCGAGGAACTTTTTTATACTCTGGTTAAGTAAAATATGCCGAAATCTGCACGAAATTAAGATTTTTTTGTCCCGAATACTATAAAATTGTTCATAAAAGTGTAAAAAACCTCGTTTTTCTATTGACTTTAAGGGAATGCTTGTGATAAAATGTTAAATGTGTAGTTTTACTATGCCTCCGACTTTTTAAAAATAAGGAATGTACAATGAATATACCAGAGGTAATTCTTTGCAAATTCGGCGAGGTTGTGCTTAAAGGCGCTAACCGTCAGAATTTCGAGTCTGCTCTTGTCAAGGAGCTTCGCAGAAGAGCCAGTCCTTACGGCTCGTTTAAGATATATTTCAAGCAGAGCACCGTTTACGTTGAACCCCAGGATGAGTTTTGCGATATGGACGGTATGTACGAGGCGGCAAAGCGTGTATTCGGCATTGTCGGAGTTAACCGCGCTGCGGTCTGCGAGAAAAATATGGAGGATATTGTCCGTGTGGCGAGAGAATATCTGCCCGAAAAGCTTGAGGGTAAGCGTACCTTTAAGGTTGACGCAAAACGCTCGGACAAAAGATTTCCTCTTACCTCTCCCGAAATTTCAAAGGAAATCGGCGGAGTAATCCTTTCCTTTGGCGGAAGAATTAAGGTTGACGTTCATAATCCCGAAGTTACCGTAACCGTTGAGGTTCGTGACGATAACGCTTTTATAAGAGCGGGTCAAGAGCCGGGTGCTGGCGGTCTGCCCATTCGTTCAGCAGGCAGAGGACTCCTTCTGCTTTCGGGCGGTATCGACTCTCCCGTTGCAGGCTGTATGATGGCAAAAAGAGGCCTTGAAATCGAGGCTTTGCACTTCGAATCCTTCCCTTACACCTCCGAGAGAGCCAAGGAAAAGGTAATGACTCTTGCTCAAGAGATGTGCGAGTTTTGCTCCAGAATTCACGTTCACGTAATTTCTCTGACTCATATTCAAGAGGAGATCCGTGACAGATGCGAGGAGGACTATTTCACAATTCTTCTCCGCATATTTATGATGCGTCTTGCCGAAAGATGCGCCAAGGAATATAAATGTCAGGCGCTTATAACCGGTGAAAGTCTCGGTCAGGTAGCATCTCAAACCCTTTCTGCAATCGCTGTTACCGATTCGGTGGTGAATATGCCGGTATTCCGTCCCTGCATCGGACTTGATAAGACCGAAATAATCAAAGAAGCCCGCCACTATGGCACTTTTGATACGGCAATATTGCCCTTCGAGGACTGCTGTACAGTCTTTACTCCGAGACATCCGAAAACCCAGCCGAAGCTCAGTGACGTTATGAACGAGCTTTCAAAGCTTGACGTTGAAGGACTTCTCGACGAGGCTTATGCCACACTTACTACCGAAACAAAGCTCGTTTATCCCGAATACAGATAAGAGCTTGGCCAAAACCTGCCGTCGGGCAAACCCGACGAGTGCGGTTCTATAAATTTTGCATATTTCTCGTGCGACAAACTCCGAGTTTGTAGTATCCTTTCGCGCAGGAGAAATATCTGCTATGCAGACGAGACCACTGCATAGCGCCTCCCGCGGGCTTGCGCGGGCAGCCTTCAGCTTTCGCTGGGGGCTGTTTTTTTCTCTTTTTGTGCGGTTTTAATAAAAACGTTGCGTTTTGGGTGACAAATTTCTACCCCCTATTATACTTACAAAGGGGTAGTGACTATGATATAATTGAAGCATAAAAGAAAGGAGAGAAAATATGGATATTAACGATTTTTTGTCGCAGAAATCGGCACAATCACGAAGAATTGATTTATTACGTGAAGCAGCTTATCTTGAAGGGTTACGACAGAGAGAACAGCAATACGTTCACGAAAAGAGCCTCTTTAATGATAGAGACACATCGGTATCGGAGAATACTGCCCGAAGGAAGCTCGGGGACAGCTCGCAGGAAAAGGAGCTTGGCGTTTGGGTTTCTCAATTTATGGTAAACGAGCTGAAGCTCAGCGGCACGCCGCTTCTTGTTTACGCCCTTATTTACTCCTTTACCAATGCGGGGGAAGAGTATTGGGGAAGCAGAGATTATCTCGCTCAAAGGGCAGGCTGCTCGGTATCGGCAGTTGACAGAGCCTTAAGAAAGCTTGAAAAAATGGGACTTATCAACGAAAGACAAAAGGCATACGGAAGAAATATTTACGTCGCTCTGCCTCGTGGCTCGTGATAGAGTAGCTATGGTTGCCTTGCGGCAAGTTGTGATTGCCTTGCGATGAAGTATTAAACGCATTTGAGTACTCATTTTGACGGCGGAAAACATTCATTTTGACGGTCATACAACGCATTTTGCACGGGTAACCGACGCAGATTGCTTTACCTACCGAAGCAAAGTGCGTTACAATAATAAATATGTATAGCAAAGTTTAAAAAGAGTCAAATGAAAAAGAGTACAGCAACAACAACACGCATACGCGTAAGGGAATATGAATTTTTGCGTTTTGACTGCTTTTTTGTTAATAGGCGAAATTCTAATAAATTAGAAAAACGCAAGAATTGTTGGCTAATATGCTAAAAAGAACAGGTACTTTTTGTGCAAGAGTGTTAAAAAACCTTTTGAAAAATCGTTAGAGTTGCCTCTTCCATTTTTATTTCATTTCTGTTAAAATATTATCGTTAGAAAAATTATTTGTTTAAGGAGAAACAAAAATGGCAGGTCTTTCACTCAGACACATTTACAAGAAGTATCCCGGCGGCGTTGTAGCCGTTTCCGACTTTAACCTTGAGATCAAGGATAAGGAGTTCCTTATCTTCGTTGGTCCTTCGGGTTGCGGTAAGTCCACCACTCTTCGTATGATCGCAGGTCTTGAGGAGATTTCCGAGGGTGAGCTTTACATCGGTGACAGATACGTTAACGATATCGCTCCTAAGGACAGAGATATCGCGATGGTGTTCCAGAACTACGCTCTTTATCCTCACATGACCGTTTTCGATAACATGGCATTCGGTCTTAAGCTTCGTAAAGTTCCCAAGGAGGAAATCAAGCGCCGCGTTGAAGAGGCTGCAAGAATCCTTGACATATCCCACCTTCTTGAAAGACGTCCCAAGGCTCTTTCCGGTGGTCAGAAGCAGAGAGTTGCGCTCGGTCGTGCAATCGTTCGTAACCCCGCAGTATTCCTTCTCGACGAGCCTCTTTCCAACCTTGACGCAAAGCTCAGAGCTTCGATGAGAACCGAGCTTACCAAGCTTCACAAGAAGGTTGAAACCACATTCATCTACGTTACTCACGACCAGGTCGAGGCTATGACCATGGCTACCCGTATCGTTGTTATGAGAGACGGTATTATCCAGCAGGTTGATACTCCTCAGAACCTTTACGATTCTCCCTGCAACCTCTTCGTTGCGGGCTTCATTGGCACTCCTCAGATGAACTTCCTTACCGGTAAGCTTGAGAAGAAGGATAACGACCTTTACGCTATGCTCGGCACTACCGCAATCAAGCTTCCTGCAGAGAAGTCCAACAACCCCGAGCTTAAGGAGTACATCGGTCAGGAGGTTATCTTCGGTGTTCGTCCCGAGGCTATCCACGACGAGCCTATGTACCTTCAGACTCTTGCAGACACCACTATGCAGGTTGACGTTGATGTTACCGAGCTTATGGGCGCTGAAATCTATCTCTACCTCGGCTTCGATGGTATGGAGGACGCTACCAACGGTAAGAACATTATCGCAAGAGTTTCCTCTCGCTCCAGAGCTCAGGCAGGCGACAAGATCACCGTTGCTATCGACGCTTCCCGTATCCACATCTTCGACAAGGATACCGAAAAGTGCATCTGCCACTAATTTTTTAAGCTTGTTTTGCACCGCCGAGGAGCTATCTTCGGCGGTTGCTTCTTTATTACAAAGTTTACAATTGCAAACTTTTATTTACAAAAACGGTTTTGAGCTGATTAAATCTTGGGTGAAAACTAAATATTTTAGCAAAAAATCCCTAAAATATTAAAAAAAATCAAGATAACTATTGACGAGTGGCTCTATATTTTGTTATAATAGTAATGTTAAAATCCCGTGTATCGGAGAAAGAGGTACAGATAAGTGCGCGAGGGTGTTGAAATGACGAAGAGGGAAAGACGTGCGAGATCACGTGACTTGAAGCTCTTCATTACAGAAACACAGAAAAAAGTGAACTATGAGCTTGGACTTTACAAGTCGGCTGCAAAGGCGGTCAGCGCTGCAGCTCGTAACTTCCAGAATGCAGAGATAGCTTACTCCAAAAAATCCAGCGTTAAGAATTCGTATAATTACGAGGAGTCGAAGACGCAGCTTCTCGACAATGCCGGCTCTTATAAGAGAATGGGCGCTCAGGTTGCGGCAACCGTTGATGCTATAAATGATGCATACGCGCAGCTTCTTGAGGTTTCCCTCGATCCTGCAAAAACGAGAATGGACTCGGATAAATACAATCTTGAGATTTCCGATAAAATTAGAGAAATTCAAGCTATGATAGAGGGCGTTGAAATTGAGGACGCACCTAAACCTGAGGAGGAAGAAGAAATGAATAATAACAAGAATACATACGAAAGCGCAAATGAAAAACCTGTAAACGAAGCTCCTGCATACGCAGGACAGCCCGCATACGCTCAGCCCGCTTATGCTCCTGCATACGCGCAGCCTGCTTATGCTCCTGCATACGCCCAGCCTGCTTATGCTCCCGCATACGCGCAGCCTGCTTATGCTCCTGCTCCCGCGCCTTCATACGCTCCCCCTGCATACACCCAGACTAAGATAGACGTTACTCCTATCGTTGAGAAGGCTATTGCGGCAGCTATGGATAAGTTCTCCCAGGCTCTTGACAAGAAGATTGAGAGCTATATGGAAAATTACGACCTTAAGCTTCCCGAAGCAAAGGGCGGTGCAAACAATGGCGAGATCGCAGCAGTAGAGGGCGCAATCCTTGAAGAGGAACAGTTCCTTCTTGAAAAGCTCACCGCTATGGTTGACAATATTAAGGCTCTTATGACTCAGGTTGCCGAGCTTACTGCAGCTTACAACGAGATTGCAAGTAAGAGCGCTGATGCTAACGAGCTTCAGAAGCAGACCAACGATATGCAGCGCCGCACTCTCCGTGAGCAGCAGGGCATTCAGGTTAGCCAGAGAGTTATTTCTCAAGACCAGATTGCAGTTGCGCAGAGCCAGTCCGCACTTGCAGAGCAGCAGAAGGCGGCTATGGAACGTCAGCAGGCTCTTACCGATGCTCAGGCAGCTATGGAAGAGACTCAAAGAGTCGTTGCCGAGAACCAGGCTACTCTTGAAGAGGCTATGAAGACTGTTATGCAGGCACAGAAGGATATTATCGCTTCCCAGCAGGCTCTTATGGCAGGTAACACCAAGAATGCAGAGGCTCAGGCTGAAATGGCAGCACGCCAGGCTGAAACTCTCGCACTTCAGAAGGAAGCTCTCACCTCGCAGAAGCAGGTTCTTAAGGACCAGAAGGCAACTCTCGACAAGCAGAAGGACGTTGCCGGAGCTGCTCCCAAGAAGAAGGCTGCAAAGGCTGAGTAATCAATACATATCAAATAAAGAAAAAGGACAGAGAAGTGTAAGCTCTCTGTCCTTAATTATATAGCGGAAATTATCAGATAACAACAGCATCCTCAATATCCGATTCGCTCTCGTTAAGCTCTGCGGCAACAAGCTGAACGTGGTATGCGTCGATAACCATTTCTTCAAGCTCTGCTCTGAAGGACGCATTGATAGGGTGAACGATATCGCGGTAGGTTCCGTCGGGATTCTTTCTTGAGGGCATAACGATAAAATATCTGTCACGCGCGTAGATAACCTTTATATCGTGAACTGCAAGGCAGTCGTCAAAGGTTACAGACACAACGGCTTTCATAGGGCCCTCGTCGAAAAATTTTCTGATTTTGATGTCGGTAATCTGCATAGAATGTAATTCCTTTCCTCTGCTGGTAATCAATTTTTTTATTTGTGAATATATTGTATAATAATATTGTTAAAAAAATTCGTGAAAAATGTAATATTTTTTACCAAAAAATGTTAATTTTTTATTATCAAATCTATGTAATTTCTGTTAACTAGCATTGAAAAGAGGCGAGTTATGTCAAATAGTCCAAAAAAAGCTCAAAACAACAAGAACATAAAATCGGGTGACTTACGCTCACTTTTGAAGAAAAAAGGGTTGAAAATACATTTTGTAGGCATTGGCGGAGTTTCTATGTATTCTCTTGCGATTTTGTCTGCAAGGCGAGGATTTTCGGTAAGCGGCAGCGATGAAAACGCAAGTGACAGAGTGGAAAGACTTGCCGATGAGGGGATTCCCGTTGTCTTGGGGCATAAGGCGGAGTCTGTTGTTGGCAAGGAGCTTTTGGTTTATTCTCACGCAATTTCCGAGGACAATCCCGAAAGGGAAGCGGCCGGCCGTCTGGGAATTTTGCAGGTTACGAGAGCCGAATTTCTCGGTGAAATAATGCTGAAATATAAAACAAGAATAGGAGTGTCCGGCACTCACGGAAAAAGCACCACAACAGCCATTCTTGACAGAATTTTCACTAATTCCAACCGCATTCCAACCGTTCTTTCGGGCGCGGAGCTTGAATGCGGCTCACCCTTAAGGCTTGGGGAAGAGGATTTCCTAATTTACGAAGCCTGCGAGTACAGAGATTCATTTCTTTCATTCTCGCCCGGTATTGCCCTGGCTCTTAACCTTGAATACGACCACCCGGATTATTTTGATAGCATAAAAACTTTGCGAGAGTCCTTTGTCAAGGCGCTTTCCAGAGCATCGCGTATGGCGGTAATCAATCTCGATGACGCAAATCTCAAAAAAATCTATCCGGCAATAAAAAAGAGGTGCGAGGTCGTTACCTTTGGCCAGGATTCCGATGCGGAATACCGTTATTTCATAAGCTCTTTTCTTGACGGTGGATTTGGCTTTAAGCTATACCGCTTTGAAGTTGAAATCGGGGATTTCGAAATATATCTTCCTGCGCCGCACTTTGTTACTGATGCCGTCGGAGCTATCGCCATAGCTCTTGAATGCGGTATTCCTTACGAGCAGATAAGAGAGGCTGTCAGAGGATTTTCGGGCATTTCACGCAGAATGGAGCTTCTCGGTACAAGACACGGCAGGGCCGTATATTACGATTATGCCCACCATCCAACCGAAATTTACGCTACCTTAAGCGCTATCAGAAGAAGCGCGGGCGAGTCTGTAACCGTTGTTTTCAAGCCTCATACCTATTCGAGAACCGAGGCTCTCTGGGAGGACTTTTGCTCGGCTCTCTCCTTGGCTGACAGAGTTATTATAACCGATATTTACCCTGCAAGGGAGAAACCGATTGAGGGTATTACGGCAAAAAGACTCTCCGAGGACATAATAAACGCTACCTACTGCCACGACAGCGAGGTCGTTTATGCCCTTGATAACCAAAACGTAAAAGGCCCTATCGTTCTTATGGGAGCGGGGGATATGGATAAAATAAAGTACGAACTTTTGGAAATTTAGGGAATTGGAAAACAGGGTGCGGTTAATTTGAAAGACGAATCTATAATAACTCTTGAAAAAATGTTTTTCGACGCTTTTCAATGACGGAATTGCGTATTGAAAGGCATCTTTTAGGAATGATAGATTTGTTAATCGCATTTAATTGTAATTTTTTATGATTTAAAATTATACATTTTGCTTTAGCAAAAACTCCCTCTTGACTTTTGCTTGTCGTAGAGCTATAATTAAAATGTAAAACTTTGGAAATTAAGAGGGCCGGTATGAGCTTTTTGAAATTTTTACCTGCGGTGTATATTATCGGTGAGGAATATGAAATATGCGTTGCACTCGAAGAGTTCGGACTTGTTACCGTAAAGGTTGGAGAAGAGGTCTATTACGAGGAAAATTCGGGTGTTTTGCCCACAGAAAAGCTTTACGCAAGAATAAGAATTCCCGCAAAAACTCTTGACAGAGAAAAGGCGTATACCATTTCCTTTAGAAAGACTCTTGAAAGAAAAAATTATTGGTCTACCCTTGGCGAAGAGCAAACCGAAGCCTTTAAATTTAAGCCTATAAAGAGTCGGGGCGAGATAAATATTTATCACATAGCCGACGTACATCAGCACTACGAGTCAGCAAAGAAAAATGCCTCCTTCTTTGGCGAAAACACCGACCTTTATATCTTTAACGGTGATATAGGCGAGGTGCAATCGGTAGAGGACTTTATGGAGGTTGCAAAATTCGTCGGTGAGGTGGCAAAGGGCGAGATTCCGGTAATTTTCGTCAGAGGAAATCACGATACAAGAGGCTATCTTCCCGAAAAATATACCGATTATTTTCCCGCAAACGGCAAGGATACCTTTTTTGAGGCAAAGGCAGGGCCACTTTCGGTAATCTGTCTTGACCTTGGCGAGGATAAACCCGACGAACATTCGGTTTACGGCGGATTTAATAATTTCTATGCCTTCAGGCGTCGCGAAACAGCCTTTTTGCGTAAGCTATGCAACGAGGGCAAACGCTTCGATATGGCGGTTTGCCACATAGCTCCCCAGCATACGGCAGAAAAACCCGACAGCGAATTTAATATCGAGGGTGAGCTGTACGAGGAGTGGAACTCTCTGCTTTCAAAAATGGGAGTTCGAGTTATGCTGACGGGACATATGCATAAAGCTTTTGTTTTAGAGAAAAATGATAAAAGAAGCCTTCGTGAAAATTCATTCCCCATAATCGTTGGCTCGATGACCGATGACGACTACCGTATCGGCGCAGCGCTCAGCTTCTCGGGCGACAGTCTTTCGGTGAAATTCACCGATGCAGAACATAAAATTAAAGAAGAATATGCAATCAATCTTCCCTCGGGAAGTGTTATAAAATTTTAAGAAAGGGTAAGTAAAAATGCTTGACGACAGTCGAAGTTGTAAACAAAACTTAACAAAATTCAAGATTTTGGCTTGGCGAAGAGCATAAATTACCTCGCCTTGCCGAAAGGAAAGGCGGAAAAATGACAGAAAAAGAATTTACCCTTGAGGGGCTTTCAATAGAGCTTTCGGAAATTGCCGAGAGAATAACAGAGCTTCTGAAGGAAAAAAAGTACACGGAAGTAAAGGAAACGATAATAGACCTACCCGCACCCGACATAGCCCAGATTTATGCCGAGATACCCATTGAGCTTGAGACTCTCTTTTTCAGACTTCTTCCCAAGGAGTCCTCGGCTGAGGTATTCGTTGAAATGGAGTCGGACGAGCAAAGGCGACTTATCGAGTCCTTTACCGATATTCAGCTTTCGGAAATTCTTTCCGAATTATACATCGACGATACCGTTGACATTATCGAGGAAATGCCTGCATCGGTTGTAAAGCGTATTTTGCGTCAAAGCTCGGGCGAGGACAGAGCCGTAATAAATACCATTCTTCATTATCCCAAGGATTCTGCGGGAACGGTGATGACAACCGAGTACGTGCGTCTTACTGCGCAAATGACGGTTGAAGCGGCTCTCGGTCATATTCGCAAGGTTGCAATCGACAAGGAGACTATTTACACCTGCTACGTCACCGATAAAAACAGACATCTTGTAGGCATCGTTACCGCAAGACAGCTGCTTCTCGCTTCTCCTTCAACCGAAATAGGCGAGATTATGGACGATGCGGTGATTTCGGTTAGTACTCACGACGACAAGGAGGAGGTCGCTCTTCTTCTTGACAGATACGGCTTCCTTGCAATGCCCGTTGTAGATAACGAAAACCGACTTGTGGGTATTATTACCGTCGACGACGCTATCGAAGTCATCAAGGAAGAGTCGGAAGAGGACTTCGCAAAGATGGCGGCTATTACTCCCACCGAAAAGCCCTATCTTAAAACCGGTGTTCTCTCCATATTCAAGGCAAGAATACCTTGGCTTCTTATTCTTATGATTTCTTCTACCGTATCCAGCGCTATTCTTGCGGGATTTGAAAATCTTCTTCCGGCGGTGCTTGTGCTGTTTGTGCCTATGATAATGGGAACGGGCGGAAACTCGGGCGGTCAGTCCTCGGTTACGGTAATAAGAAGTCTCTCCCTTTCGGAAATCGAGCTTTCGGATATTATAAAGGTGTTCTGGAAGGAGCTTCGTGTCGGAGTCCTTTGCGCTCTCTCGGTTGGAGCTGTCACATTCGCAAAGGTGTTTCTTATTGACGGACTGATGCTTGGCAATCCTGCAATTGACCTGACGGTTTCCTTGGTCGTTGCTCTTTCACTGTCGCTGACCATCATTGTGGCGAAGATTATAGGAGCAACGCTCCCCCTTCTTGCAAAAAGGATAGGCCTTGACCCTGCGGTTATGGCGTCTCCGCTTATTACGACGCTGGTTGACGCTGTGTCCCTTGTGATTTACCTCTTCTGCGCAGCTAATATTATGGATTTGTAAAACAGTTTGTTTGGGTTCGCAAAATACGACAAAACAAAGAAAAAGCGGGTGATAAACCCGCTTTTTTGTTATTTGGGAAAAATTACGGTTACTTCAGTTCCTTCTCCCAGTTTGCTTTTGATAGTAATTTTTGCATTATAGAGAGCGCAGATGTGCTTTACTATGGCAAGTCCCAGGCCTGTTCCGCCGGTCTTTTTGGAACGGGACTTGTCAACTCTGTAAAATCTTTCGCAAAGATGCGGAATGTTTTCTTCGGAAATTCCGATGCCGCTGTCACGAACGGTGATAGATGCTGCGCTATCGTTTTCTTCAAGAATTATTTCAAGCGAACCGTTTTGCTTGTTGTAATTTATTGCATTGCTGACAAGATTTTGAAGTATTTCATATATCCTCTTTTCATCTGCCCAGACGGTCGCTTCGCCGCTAATGATGTATGCGATGTTTTTTGATTCTATGGATTCCGAAAGCTCGGCGATAACCTCATCTGCAACATCACGAACGGCAGTACAAGCTCTGATTTCGTTTTCTTTGGTGTTTTCGAGCATACTGAGCTTTAGCATATCGGAAATAAGCTCCGAGAGCCGCAGAGTTTCCTTATGTATTCTTTCTGTTTGACGACGGGTAGTGTCGTCGGTATTTCTTGAGAGAATAAGCTCGGTAAGTCCTACCATAGCGGTAAGAGGCGTTTTTAGCTCGTGCGATGCATTGGCAAAAAATTCTTCCTTTTGCCTTACAAGCGCCTTTTCTGCTTCAAGAACCTGTGCAAGCTTTTCTCGTTCGTACTCTTCATTTTTCATATATAGCAGCGTTTTTTCGTTAAGATCGTTTATTTCGCTGTAAACTGCTGCAAATTCTTTGTCTGCCCCCTCGAGGTTTAAGGGAGTATAATTGCCGCTGCTGAGGCTTCGTATGCTATCAGAAATATCGGTTATCTGCTTTACTGTGCTTTTTGAAAGTCTTTTCGCAAAAACGAGAGCGATGACAGCGCTTATTATGAGAGTCAACAGAAGGGGAGGCAGGGCGGTTGGAATATATGAATTTATTTCTGCGCTTCTTACCGCAAGGCGTACAATCACGGTATCCTCTGTTGAAGTATCCGTCTTAACCGCATAGTATGTCATCAGACAATCGAAGGTATCCGAGTATCTTTCTACCGTGGTAGGCTTTCCTTCGATAGCTGCTGTTACTTCCTCTCTGCCGATATGGTTTTCAAGCTTTTGGTCGGTGTCGCTTTCGTAAAGAACCTCGCCTGAAAGTGAGATTACGGTTATACGAATGAGGTTGCCGTTGGCAAATTCGTCAAGAGATGCAAAGTCATCTTCGTTATCAATAAGCGTTGCCGCAAGATTGGTATCGGTGATCAATCTTTCGTTTACGAGAGCTTTGCTGGTAATATACGTAGCTATAACTCCCGATGCAAAGATGATGAGCGCCGAAACCAGGGTTATAAGGAAGCAACTCAAAAATACTCGTTTTTTCATATTCCGTCAAACCTATATCCTATTCCTCTGACCGTAACGATAACTTCTTTTGTTCCTCCTGCAGCTTCAATCTTATCACGCAAAGTAGCTATGTGGGTGTCAAGAGTTCTTGTTTCTCCCATAAAGTCCTCGCCCCAAACCTCGCAAAACAGACTTTCGCGGTCTACGGTGACTCCCGCCTTGCCGATAAGTATTTTTAAAAGCTTAAATTCCTTTAAGGTAAGCTTCAAGTCGGTCTGCTTGTAAAGAATACGGTAGGTGTTGGTGTCAACAGAGAAGTCGCCTACGTTTTTGTAGTATAGGTTTGCCCGTCTTAAGTTGGTTTTTACCCTCGCCATCAGCTCAAGTATGGAAAAAGGCTTTGACATATAGTCGTCAGCGCCCTTGTTAAGTCCCTTAACGAAGCTTATTTCGTCGGATTTTGCGCTGACGATAATAACGGGAACACGCTCGTCAACCTCTCTGATTTTGCCGAGTATGGTATATCCATCCATATCGGGAAGCATTATATCAAGGAGAATCAGGGCAGGACGTTCGGCAAAAAATGCTTCAAAAAAGTCTGCGCCCGATGTGAATATTCGAGTTCTGTACATATCCTCGAACGCACCCTCGTAAACCTCACAGATACCCTCGTCGTCCTCAACGACGTAAATTAAAGCGTTTTCCATAAATCCGTCCCCCTTTTTTACTAATATTATAACTCGTTATTCGAAAAAATTCAACACTATTTCGTCAGCTTAAAGAGGAAACGGTCGAATATTTTTCTTTATACTCGCCATATTTTTTCTTGTACTCCGAGTCCTCGGTTCTCGCATATTTCAGCGACTGGTGAAGATTCATATTCGTTTCCTTGATGTCTATGGTACAGCCTGCAATGTTCGAGCAATGGTCGGAAACTCTCTCCATATTGGTGATAAGGTCGTTCCAAACAAAGCCTGCTTCAATTCCGCATCCGCCCTGACGCAAACGCTGAATGTGCTGGGTACGAAGGTGATCCTTAAGTCCGTCGATGACCTGCTCAAGAGGCTCAACGTCGGAAGCAACAGATGCATCTTCTTCTGCAAATGCAAGGTAAGAGAGCTTTACGATTTCCGAAACCGCATCGCACATAACTCGAAGCTCTGCTTGAGCATCGCTTGAGAATATTATAGCCTTGTCTTTTAACTCTTCTGCCGATTCAAGAATATTAACTGCGTGGTCGCTTATACGCTCAAAATCTCCGATTGCCTTAAGAAGCATAGATGCTTTCGCACCCTCTTCATCGTTTAACTGATGGGTGCTGAGCTTTACGAGATATGTTCCTATCATATCCTCGTAGTTGTCGGTTTTGTCCTCTGCAAGTCTTATGGAGTCTGCAAGAGCTTTGTCGTAATTCTCGAGGCAGAGAATACTGTTTTCAAGAGCCTCACTTGCATCTTTTGCCATATCTTTTGTGAGACTGTAACATCTCACAAGTGCGATAGAGGGGGTTGCAAGAAGTCTTTCGTCAAGGAATGTAACCTTTTCGGGCTGTTTTGCATCGGGAACGAGCTTATAAGCAATCTTTTCAAGAAGTCCCGACAGAGGAAGAAGCAGAAGCGTGCAGGCAACGTTGAATATGGAGTGTATAACCGCAATACCTGCCTGGGTTGCCGATTCGCCCAGCAGCGGGATAGGGAAGATATTCTTTATAATGCTGAAAGCGACAAGCCAAACCACAGTACCTACAACGTTGAAGGAAAGATGCACCATTGCCGCGCGTTTTGCATTCTTGTTCGTGCCGAAGGAGGAGAGAATTGCGGTGATACAAGTACCGATGTTCTGTCCCATAATTATCGGAATAGATGCGCCGTAGGTAATCTGACCGGTAACTGCAAACGCCTGCAAAATACCAACCGATGCCGAAGAGGACTGAATAACCGCAGTAACGATAGCTCCGACAGCAACGCCGAGCAAGGGATTTTGGAACTTAATGAAGAGTTCGCGGAACTCCGGAACGGTAGAAAGTCCCGAAACCGCATCCGACATTATATCCATACCGAACATCAGCACCGCAAAACCGAGAAGAACCGTTCCGATGTCCTTTTTTTTGTTGCTCTTTGTCATCATAACAAGCACGATACCCAAGAGAGCGAGAACGGGGGTAAAGGACATAGGCTTTAGCAGTTTTAAAACAAGAGAGTCGCCCGAAATACCGCCAAGGCTTAATATCCAAGCGGTAACCGTCGTACCGATGTTTGCGCCCATAATAACGTGGATTGCCTGCTTTAAGTTCATAAGTCCCGAGTTAACGAAGCCTACCACCATAACCGTTGTTGCCGACGAGGATTGAATGATAGCCGTTACGCCAAGTCCGGTAAGCAAACCTGCGAATTTGTTTGTGGTCAGCTTTGCAAGCATGGATTCCAGCTTTGAGCCGGCACAGCGTTCAAGGGACTGTCCCATAACGTTCATTCCGTAAAGGAAGAGGCAAAGACCGCCAATCATTGTTAATACGTCATAAATAGTCATAAATAACTCCTTTTTTAGTCGTTTTTCTTTGTTTTATATCTGTAAGCCGAAGCTTGGATTTTCCGCAGAAAATTATATCGAAAAAATAGGAGCTTTTCCACCCGGTACACCTTTGAGAAATGTTAAATCTATGTTAAATCTGAATTTTTTTCAAAAAAATCCAAGATTTTCGCCCTAATCGAAGTATTTTTCGACTCAAAATTATAATAAAAGACCGCCTCGACTAAAAACGCGAGACGGTCTCTTTTTGCCTATTTAGCAATATTTTATCTTTAAATTTAAAAGGTAGGAAAATTTATGCGAATTTCAAAAAGCTTACTTTTTCTGGGATGAGTAGCGAAGCGGTCAATCCCCCAGCCTCGTACCTCGGCAGCCCCCTTTACACAAAGGGGCCTAAAAAACCTTTCCCGGCGAAGCGTTTTGTGACCGAGACGAGACAAGGGGGACCGCCTTTGGCGGTGGATGAGGATGAAGAGCCTCAGTTTTTACCAAGCATAATTTTTATAATTTCTTTATCTGTTTCGCTCATTCCGTCTTTCGCCAGTCTGCCCACGTTGCGTATTGTGTTTTCAACACCTTTTGTAACGATACCGTCGCCGCCGTAGAACTGGGAGCCGACTCTTGCCATTTCGTGGCCCATAATTCCCGCCTCAACCGCCATTGCGATTTTCGCAGCGCAGGAAGGTTTTGCACCGTCGCAGATTGTACCCGAAAGGATTGCAACCGCATTGACCAAAGTGTGAGCTACAAGGTAGAAATCACCGCCGAGTAGGTAGCAGATTCCCGCGCCTGCGCCAACACCCGCGCTGATAGCTCCGCAGTATGCCGAAAGAGTTCCGATGCCGGTTTTTTGGTGTATTGTAACAAGGTCGGAGACCACAAGAGCTCGTAAAAGCTCCTCTTCGCTCTTGCCTAGCTCTTTTGCGTATACCGCAACCGGAACGGAAGCAGTAATGCCCTGATTTCCGCTTCCCGAAATAATGGCAACGGGTAGCTCACAGCCACTCATTCTCGCATCCGAGCCTGCCGCAGCGTAGGCTCTCGCCTTTTTTGCCACATCAGCATTTTCGGTAAGCAGAAGTCTGCCGATATTAGCTCCCCATTTGCCCGAAAGTCCCTCTTCGGCAATCGCCATATTAAGCTCAATCTGTCGCTTAAGGAGAGGTTTTAGACTTGTAAGGTCTGCCGTATTGGCGTATTCAACTATCTCTTCAACCGTAAGCAAACTTCTGTCAGCGCACTCGACTGCATCGTCACTTATTCCCTCGTCGGCAAACTTGTAGGTAATATCCTCTCCGTCAAGGGTGACTTCGGTAACGTTCGTGTGGGTTGCGGTTATGCGTACCGACGCCTTGTGAGAGCCAAGTTGTCCTTCAAGATGCAATTCAAAGGTGCAGGGAGTTGTCAGTTCCTCTACGCTTACAGTATTGTTTTTAAGATATTCTTCGATTTTCTCGCCCGAGCCGTCACCGAGCGCCGAAAGCACCTCAAGCTTAAGGTCGGCTCTTCCCGAAATAACTCCTGCCGCAACTGCGGTGGGAATTCCGTGTCTGCCGCCCGTCATCGGAACGATAACGCTCTTTACATTCTTTATAATATTGCCCGAAAGTCCTGCAAGAACCCGGCAAGGCTCGCCGCCGAGAGCAGTTTTTAAAATTGCCGCCGCATAGGCTATTGCAATAGGCTCTGTACAGCCCATAGCAAGTAAAAGCTCCTCTTTTAGTATGGCTTCGTATGTACGCATTTTAAGTTCAGAGAGCATAAAATGTATACCTTTCTTTACATATTTGTTATTTGTTGGTGTATTTGTACCACTTTTGGAATCTTGTATCCGGAATAAATCCGTGAGAAGAATTTTGCAAAATGTTGACCTCAAAGTCACCGCCAAGGCTGTTTAACATAGCTAAAATACCGCCTGCCGGGCAGGTATCGTCGCCAAGACCTATTCGTTCAACGACAACCGGTGCGTTTATAAGGTGGGCAAACTGCGCCGCATCAAAGTAGTCAACACCCTCCTCGTAGGTTGTGAGATAGGTTTTGACTCTTCCCTCGGTGTGACCTGCAATATTGCAGAATGCGGGGATGTTGGGGAGAATTTTTTCAATCTCGATGGGAGTCGTCTTTTCGTTAAGCAGAGCAATAAGACCGCCAATGCAGATTGACTGATAGCCGCCCATACTTCCGCCCGAAATTATCGCCTTGCCCGAATAGGCTTCGGAAAGTCCCTCAATGTCCTTGCAAAGCGTGGGATTTGTAGCGTAATGCACCATCTGCAAATCTCTAATAAGCAGATAGGTCATATAGCAGTCGGAAATATTCTCGTAGCCTGCGTTGATTTCCTTGCCGCCTCTGCCGTAGTAGTGGCAGACGGTGTTGTTAAGGTAGGGGTAGTAGTTATCTCTGTGGTTGCCAAGCTCGTAGCCATGGTGAGTACAGTGAACGCAAATCCTTTCGGGATTGAGTATAGGCTCGGCGCTGTAAACTCCGTAGCCGTCGAAAATGAAATGAATAGGCAGAGATTTAGGCTTTGCTCCCTTTGGCAGAGAGATAAATGCCGAGGAGTGGCAAGGGCCGGGGGATTTAAGATAAACTCTGTAAATATCGTATTTCAAAAGGTCTGTGTCCTCGGGCGCCCAAAGGAGATTATCCCTCATTTTCTTTAGAAATTCTTCATCGACCTTGGTTATTTCGTAGAAGTTTTTCTCCGCCATATCGTATTCGTACTTTACAGCTCCGCTATATCCGTCAGCAGACCTGCCCAGGTGGTCGTGCTTAAGCATTTTGTCAATTTCCGCTCTCCAAAAGTCCGAAAAATCCCCAGGTACGGAGTGGGTTGGAAGAATTTCTTCTTTCGAGAAGAGAAGTCCGCCATAGCCACCCTCGCTTCCGATAATCAGTTTGCCGTCATTACCTTTCGCAAAGACCTTAAACCTTGCGTGGCCGGGGGCGGTGAGCTGAATTTCAAAGTCGATTTCCGTAGAGTCGTTTACCGATTTTGAAAAGCTCAAATTGCCGTCAGCCACAACGTCAAGGGTGATTTGAGGCACTTTCAACGGTGTGTCCGAGGAATAACTGTAAAGGGTGGAAACGACCTTTACCGTGTCTCCTGCGTGAAGCTCGGCAGGACTTACTTCCTCGCCGTTAAGATAGCTTCTTATAACAAAGTAGCAGCCGTCGGCAAATTCCGGGTCTTCAAACTCCACAAGAGTCTCTCTTATGTCAAGGCCGTGGCGGTTGTTGTATGCGTTGAAGAACTTGTCTATAAGCACATCAAGGCTCTCGCCCTCTTCGGTATTAAGAGCTAAAACCTCGTTTCTGAACTCCTCGTTTTTGTCAAAACGAAGCCTTGCGTTATATATAACGTTAAGCTCGGAGGTGGTGGTGTTTGCAAAAGGATTCCACTTTCCCACTATCTTTTTATAGGCCTTATAAGCCTTTTGTGCCGCTGATAACATTTTTTACTCCTTAATGTAAATAAGTATTTACATAAATCAATCGAATTGATACTTAAACCACTGCTGGAAATCAGGCTCAGGCAGATAGCCGTGGTCCGAGCCTTGAAGGAAGTTTATTTCCTTGCGTACGCCCTTTGGAATGTTATTGAACATTGCCAAAATTCCGTTAGGCGAGCAGGTTTTGTCACCAAGACCGACTCTCGGAATGGTTACGGGAATTTTAACCAGAGAAGCCAGGTGAGCCGCGTCGAAATACTCCATTCCCTCGGTGTAATAGGTCATGCAGGGAACGCGGTTTTCGGTACGGCCTGCAAGGTTGCAAAAGGCGGGAATATTGGCGGTTAGGGAAAGAAGCTTGAACGTGTTTATCTTCTTATTAAGTATTTCGCAAAGTCCGCCGGTGCATATCGACTGATAACCTCCCATACTTCCGCCTGTAAGCTTGATTTCGCCGTTCCAGATGCGGTGAAGTCCCTCTATCATAGAGGAAAGGGCAGGTGAGGTAACGAATCTTATAGCCTGAAGATTGCGAAGATGCAGGTATATCATATAGTTGTCGTTTAAGTCCTCGTAAAGCGAGTTGGGTTTTCCGTCACCCAGACCGTAGTGCATACAAACGCCCTGCCTTAGCTTCATATAGTAGCCATCAAGAGGTCTTGGGAGCTTGTAGCCGTGGTGAGAACAATGGAGACAGATGCAGTTTTTGCTGTATGCCGGAGATGGAGGATAAGCCGAGTAGCCGTCAAAGGACACCTGAAGATAAAGGCTCTTCGGGTCAGCTCCCTTGGGTACTGTAAGATAGTTTGCCGAGTGGCAAGGGCCGGGAGCTTTAAGGTTGACTTCGTAAAAATCAAAGTTTTCGAGCATTTGCTCGGTAATTGCGCCGATTTTATACTCCTTTAGCATTTTTACGTAATCTTTATCAAACTTTATAATCTCAAAATGATTTTCCTTGGGCATATCGTACTCGTATTCAACAAGTCCCTCGTAGCCGTCGGCAGTTGTGTCGGTTGGGTCTACTTCAAGAAGTCTGTCGATAGCCTTGTCCCAAAAATCGTAAAGGTCTTCAGGACTTTCCTTGCTTAAAGGAATTTCGGTCATATCGAATAGAGCCCCGCCAAAGGCGGTATCAAAGCCGAGAAGATTTTTGCCGTTACCGTCAACCGAGTTTGCCTTGAAATATACCCAGCCGGGACGGCAAAGGCTGAAATCAAGACATAAAGTGTCGGTGTTTTCCACATAACCCTCGACCTTTTCTCCGTCGTCATTCATCATAAAATAACCGATTTTTTTAGCCTTTACAGACTCACCCGTAGCGTAGGAATAAAGCTTGATTTCTGCTCTTCCTTTGTCGCCTACCGAAAATTCGGTGGGCGCGCAGCTTACAAGCTCACCCTCTGTAACCTTATAGGTGTTTATTATGAAATAACCGCCCTCGGCAAAATCGGGGTCGAGAAATTCGGTAAGAGTTTCTCTTATTTCAAGACCGTGACGGGCGTTGTAGCCGGTAAAATACTTTTCAATAAGAACACCGATGCTCTCGCCCTCTTCGGTGACAAAGGCATCAAGCTCACGTCTATACTCCTCGTCACGCTTCATTCTGCACTCTATGTTGTAGATAACGTTAAGCTTTGCCGTAGTTACCTGAACAAAATTCATTTTAGCCGTTCTTTTATAGGCGTCGTAGGCCTTTTTTGCGATTTCACTCATAGGTCGGTCTCCTTAGAGAAACATTATTAAGATAATTATATAATAATTATTTTTTCAAGTCAATAACCTTTCGACTTTTTACCGAAAGCTATCTGAAAATATTGCCGAAGGGAGATACTGTAAAGTAATTCCGCCAGTTCACCGAGGCATCAAGCCCCGAAAGGTCTACCGTAATTTCGTATTCTCCGACCTCGCTTGGAATAGCGTCGGCATACTCGCCGTTTACCTTTATAACCGGGGGAGAAGTTGGAGTTTCGGTAAGAACGGCATAGTGAGCCGTGGTTGAAATATAGCTTGTATACTCGGAATGCTCGTTCACACCCTCGCCCTTTACAGTAACCTGGATTTCTTCCTGCTTTTCGGTTATTACAAGCTTAAAGCGGTAGATTCCGTCGCCTCTTTCAAGAATTTCAAGGGTTGCTCCCGCAGCATAAAGAATATCATCTTCGGCAGATGAGCCGCCTGTGTCGCTCGGCGGTAGGGCGTTGTTTGAATTGTTTGAGCCGTCAGTGCCGCCCAAAAGACCGCTGCTACCCGAACCGCTTTTGTCACCGTCAAAATATTTAACCATAAACGAGGACACAAAGGCTATAAGAAACACCGCGGCGCAAACGCCAAGGGGCTTTAAAAAGTCTATATATCCAAGAGGTTTTTTCAGCTTTTCGGCTTCAAATACAAGCTCCTCGTCAATATCGCTCATAGCGGTATGTAAAAGCTCTGCTTTTTCCTGCTTGTTCATCAGAATACAACCTCCTTTTCGGTTAAAAACAGCCTGAGCTTTCCTCTCGTTCTTGAGAGGGAGGTCTTTACTGCCGATTGAGTGATTTGGTAAAACTTGGCAATATCTTTAACAGAGTCGCAGTAAAAATACCGCCTTATAAATACCCCTCTTGCAAGAGTAGATTCCTTTTTTAAAAACTCGCTTAAAATTTCGGAAAGCTCCTTTGCGGTAAGCGAATTTTCTATGCTTTCTTCACCAACGCACTCCGCAAGCTCATCGAGAGATTCCTCGATAACACCTCGTTTTTTCGCATTTTTTGCTCTGTATTTGTCAAGAGCCGTATTTCTTGCGATTTTAGAGAGAAATGCCGAAAAAATATTCGGTCTTTCGGGAGGTATTTTGTTCCAGGTCTTAAAATATACCTCGTCGTTACATTCTTCGGCTTCGTCAAAATCGGAGAGAATATTGTATGCGATTTTTTTAAGGTAATTGCCGTATTTAAAATCGGTTTCCTCGATAGCCCTCTGGCTTCTTTCGAAGTATAAATCGATTATTTCGTTATCTGTCAAAATATTCACTCCTTTCTGTATCTAATGACGCATTTTTGATGAAAAGGTGACATCCTTTATAAATAATTTTTCAGCTTTTCCGAAAATTCTCCGTAACTTAACGACTCCCTTTCGCTATCCGCCCACAATTCCTCGAATTTTATTGCTTTAAGCCTTGATATAAGGAAGTTTTCTATCCAGTAAAGGAATTTCGTGTTAGGGGAAAGTTTCTCCAGAGCCTTCATTTTTTTGTACATCGGCGAGCCGTCGGATGCGTCTCTCCAGGTGTCGACAAACGCCAGGTCGAAATTCTCCTTCGGCATTTGATTTTCTGCATATTCAAATGCGTCGGCTTCGATTATTTTCACCTTGTCCCTGTTAGGAAATTGGGGCAGTATATGACTTTTGAAAAGCTTTATGACATCGGGACTTTTCTCAACAACTGTGATAGACTCTACCTCTTCCTTTTCGGAGACCATATATGCGTAATATCCAAGTCCCAATCCAAAGGTGATAACCCTGCCTTTTGCCGCCTTGATTGCCTCTTCGGATGTGTCAAGGTCAACCGGAGTCAGCGTCATCCATTCATTACCGCCTTCAAGAACGGCAGGGAAGCGAAATTCCTCGGTAAAGAAGCCGAGAGGGGGTATTTCGGAGTGGTCATCATTGATTATCATATCCTGACAAATCACTCCTCGATAGGCAGCGTAAGTCTCCCAACGTATCTCCCAATCGCCATCCTTTATGTCGGTAAGGCGTATATTTTTGTAATATCGGTCGTTTTCGTATTTTTTGCGGTCAAGAAGCCTTACCGACGGTGTAATGTAGTCCATAATAAGCCGTCTGTTCTCTGTACCGTTATCAAAATCAATGCCGAAAAGCTCCGAAAGCAAGGCTACAAGTGCCTCTTCCTTCGTTATATCTCCGTCAGCGGTCAGCGCGTCTATCATTTCGGAATTTATTGCTTCGGGACAGCTTGTAAGATAGCGTGAATAAAGATTTGTTATTTTATAATTTCTATCAAAGGTCTCCCTAAGACGTTGGAGCTTGATTTTGTCAGCCTGATTCATATTTTGCCTCTTGCTTGTTTTTGTTAAGTTTATTTTACCTTATAAATTAAATTAAGTCAATAAATTTGGTTAATTTTAAATGGTTTTCCTTTGTTTTCCCCTTCAAAAGAGCTTTTGTTGTTGACAATTATATCTTGGTGTGGTAGAATATTAAAGACTGTTACTTAAAAATGGAGGTTTTATGAAGATTTTAAATTCCAAACGCAGACTTTCGCTTATCGGAATAGATTTTTGCGTTATGGCTTGCGTCTACCTCTTTACCACCCTGCTGATACTTATATCCGGCGACAGCGTAGGCTCGGTTGCAGCCTATTTTGTCAGCTTCGCTATCGGAGCTTGTGCCGTTTTTATTTCAAGATTTTGCTTCTCTGTATATATAAACGTTTGGCGTTACGCTAATTCCAAGGCGTTTATATCCCTTGTAATTGCCGATGCCGCAGGATGCGCCGCATCCCTTTTGGTTTACAGAATACCCGCACTTGCAGCCTACGGTATTGGCGGTTGGAGAATAGTTGCGTTTATCGTTATGGCTGACGTTGCAACTCTGTTTTCAAGATTCTGCTACCAGATTCTTTACCAGAATACCAATTCAAAGACCGGAGCGAAAAACAGCAAAATCGGCGTTGCGATAGTCGGAGCAGGTCAGGTTGGCGCGCTTCTTGCCGAGGAGCTTCTCTATAATCCCTCATCTCACTATCACCCGATATGCTTTGTTGACAAGGACAAAGACAAGATAGGAAGCCGAGTTTGCGGAATTAAGGTTCTCGACCAGGCCGATTCGATAATTGAAAAAATCAAGGAAATGCCGGTTCAGGAGATTTTTATCGCCCTGACGAAGCTTACTTCCGAAGAAGCCTCGAAAATACATAGCTTTTATGCCGAAACCGGCTGCAAAATCAAGCTTTACGACATTCCTGTGGTCGAGTCGGAAAAGTCGGGTGGCAAGAGAGTTATCCGAGAGGTAAAAATCGAGGATCTTCTTTTCCGCGACGCAATCAAGGTTGCGGATGAAAATACCCGTCAGTTCTACTCTGATAAGGTTGTGCTTGTTACCGGTGGCGGCGGCTCTATCGGAAGCGAACTTTGCCGTCAGATTGCAAGATGTGCTCCGAAAAAGCTTATAGTTTTTGATATTTACGAAAATAATGCCTATGATCTTCAGCAGGAATTAAGATACGAGCATGGTACAGCCCTTAACCTTTCGGTTGAGATAGGCTCTGTTCGTGACCGAGCAAGGCTTGAAGCGGTATTTGCGGAATACCGCCCCGATATCGTTCTTCATGCGGCAGCTCATAAGCACGTTCCTCTTATGGAACATTCCTCATCTGAAGCTATTAAAAATAACGTTTTCGGAACGTATAATACTGCCGATATGGCAGAAAAGTACGGTGTTAAGAAATTTATTCTTATCTCTACCGACAAGGCGGTAAATCCCACCAACGTTATGGGAGCGTCAAAGCGTCTTTGCGAAATGGTCGTTCAGTGCCGAAAGGACAGTAAAACCTCCTTTGCCGCGGTAAGATTCGGCAACGTTCTCGGCTCTAACGGCTCGGTTATTCCTCTTTTCCGCCGCCAGATTGAAAACGGCGGCCCTGTAACCATAACCGACAGACGTATTATCCGTTACTTTATGACTATCCCCGAAGCCTCGGGACTCGTTATGCAGGCGGGAGCTATGGCAAACGGCGGCGATCTCTTCGTTCTTGATATGGGCAAGCCTATTAAGATTTTGGAACTTGCGGAAAATATGATTAGACTTTCGGGCAAAACTCCTTACGTTGATATTGACGTTGTTGAAACCGGTCTGCGTCCCGGCGAGAAGCTTTACGAGGAGCTTCTTATCAAGAGCGAAACTCTTACCAAAACCGAAAACAACCTTATCTTTATCGAAAGAGACGAGCCTAAATCAAGAGAGGAAATGGAAGAAATTATTGCAGTTCTTCGCAAAGCCGTCTCCGATTCCGAGGGCGTGGTTGCTTCACCTCTCATTAAAGCGACAATGAAAAGCGTTGTTCCAACCTTCCGTGACCCCGAAGAAATTAACAAAGAAGCCGAAAGCTGCGAAGAGATGAAAATGGCTTCAAAAGCTTGATTTTGACAACAATTGTTTACAATAAACCCAAAAAAATAACAAAAGCAGAGGACTTTGGTCCTCTGCTTTTTTGTGTAAAATGATTACGGTTTGCATGTTCCGCAGGAAGAATATCCCTCTTTAATAAGGGCGTCGCGGCTGCCGTGATATTCCTCTCGGTTTTCTTCCTTGATGGAGTTTGAGCAGTTCTTGTCGGGGTAGTGGAATTTCTTTGAGTTCTTATTAAGAATGTAGTAGTTAGATTCGGGGGTTGTTTCGTTCGTATCGGGAACTGCGGGGGATAGGCTTTCGCCAATCTTGTGATTTCTGCCGGTGAAATAGTCTATCTCGATTCCGGGTTGAACGTTGTATGCGAAAATGCAAAATTCAACGCCTTTTCCGTCGTCCTCAACCGAAAGAGCTTCCATCAGCACACCGTTTGCCATATAGTTCATTCCGTCAAAAATGGGAGTCACACGGTACATTACGTGATTTCCGCTTGTCTCGATATAGTCGTCAACACGGTTTTCAAAGGGAAGCATCCCTTCGATATTCATATATACAGTACCGGTAATCAGATTCTTTTCATTGTCATTTTCACCCGCCAGCTGGAAGCCGATGAGGTGACAGCGGTTGTATATGTATCCGAAGTCGTATTCTCTGTTATTGGATGCTCCGTTGTAGTCAAAACCGCTTGGCCTGATTGAAGAAATATCGCCTCTGTCCTCGGTGGGAGCAAGTTCTGCTCCAAGACAAGCCATAGCAACACCGCATCTGCCTAAGGAATCAAGCTCGGAATAGCTTTCGTATGCCGACGTGGTAATCTCGTCATCCTCAAAGAATGGCTCGTTTCCGTTAATTTCAACGTAAGGCGAGTCGGAATAAGCGGGAATATCGTCAAGCGATATAATCCCTTCCTTGCAGCCGGTAAGGGAGAGGAGCAGGGTAATAATTAGCAGAAATGAAAGTAATTTAACTTGCTTTTTCATAGGTCCTCCGATTGAATATTCTGCTTCAATTATAGCAGAAAAAGGGTGGATGTGCAACAAATTTTTCCGAAAACAGTAACCTTTTCAAAAAAAGTCCGTCATTATAGGTGAGTGGGGAAGCCCACAATGACAAAGAGAGGACGAAAAAATGAAAAAATTACTTGAAAACAGGAAAATAAGGATTGCGGCACTGGCGGTGCTTTTGGCGGCTTTGCTGGTCGCTTCATTCTTTGCCGGGGCAGGTTTTGACCGGCTCGGAGTGAGCGGGGTTAATAATTCGCCTATGGGCGGTTGGGATAAAATTGAGGACGGCGGTGGCGATTACGTCAACAACACTAACGGCATGACCGGGGGTGCTGGCAGTACGGCAGATGAGGGTAGAAAAATCATAAAAACCGTGACTATCTATGCCCAGACCGATAATTACGACGGCTTTATTTCCTCGCTGAAGAGTAAGGTTTTTGAAGCAGGCGGAAGAATTGACAGAGAGTATTCTTCCGGTGAGGACTTTTATGCAAAGGAAACTTTGAGACACTCAAGCCTTACTATCCGCATACCTGCCCAAGAACTCGACGGCTTTACAGCAGGCGTAGAGAGCCTTTGCGTTGTGACCTCTTACAGAGAAAATCTTAACGACGTGACCGAAGCATATATAGACACCGAAACGAGAATTTCTGTCCTTGCGGCAAAGGAAAAAGCTCTTCTTGAAATGCTTTCCAAAGCCGAAAACGTAACCGACCTTCTTGCAATCGACGAAAGACTTACCTCATTACAAGCCGAGCTTGAATCCCTGAAAGCACAAAAGGATTCCTACGACGACAGAGTGGCATATAGCACAATAAATCTTACCGTAAACGAGGTAAAACACGCAGAAATTAAGAACCCCACCTTTGGTGAAGCAGTAAAATCAGAGTTCGAAAAAAGCCTTGAAAACATAAGCGAAGGTGTTGAAAGACTCGGCGTCATCATCTTCGGCAATATAATTTATATTATCATAGCTTTAGCGGTGATTGCGGCTCTTATACCGATCGTTTGTAAATTGATTAAAAAGCAAATAACAAATAAAAATAATCAGCATTTCCACCCAACCTCCGCTTCCCAAAAATCCGAAACCGCTGTCGAAAAAGCCACCAACGACACCCCAAAATAACAACAAAACATTACAAACAATGCAATAAAACAACAAAAATCGAACAAAACAATCGCCCACATCAGAGAGACCTAACACTTTCTAACAAACTAAGAAACAAAATAATGCTGCACCTTTAAGGAATCAAGAATGAAGCGAAACCTCGCCTTGTAACAAACTGAAAAAAGCAAAATTGAGCTTTTAACCGAACAGTAACACAAGGCAAAACTTTTTAAAGTCCAATCCCAAAAAACTTCTTACAAAAGCAAATCAGGTCATCTACCCATTTTCTTCAAATCAAAAAAATATCCATAAAAACGGACTTCCCACTTTGGAGCAAACCCAAAGCGGCACAAGTCCGTTTTTGTATTTATAATTTATCACTGATTTGTGGGACTCGGAAAAATGCACAATTTGTGCAAATCATTTTTATGTGTTTTTCTCCTTGATTTATTCATTCATATATGTTATAATAATTATATTATTTTTATTTTTAGGTGCAACAACATGAATACATTTACCGAAAGAAAAAAACTAAATATTCCGTTTTCTCCTCCAGATATATCTGAAGTTGAGCTTGCTGAAGTTTTGGAAGCACTTCACTCGGGATGGATAACAACCGGTCCTAGAACAAAACAACTTGAAAAAAATATTGCTGAATATGTCGGAACTTTTAAAGCTGTTTGCTTAAATTCACAGACTGCGTGTGCAGAACTTGCCTTGAGGGTGCTTGGGATTGGTCAAGGGGATGAGGTTATCGTTCCTGCTTATACATATACGGCATCTGCATCTGTTGTTTGTCATGTTGGGGCTACTCTTAAGCTTGTAGATTGTTCCAAAAACAGCTTTGAAATGGATTATGATGCGTTAGAAGCGGCTATAACCGAAAAAACAAAGGCGGTGATTCCTGTTGATCTTGCGGGAGTACCATGTGATTATGATCGAATTTTCAATATAGTTAATAAGAAACGTCATTTGTTTAAGCCGAAGTCAGACATTCAGCAGGCATTAGGTAGAATTGCTGTTATGGCAGATACTGCTCATTCCTTTGGCGCAAGTCGTAAGGGAGTTATGTCTGGAAATATTGCGGATTTTTCCAGTTTTAGTTTTCATGCCGTGAAAAATTTGACTACGGCTGAGGGGGGAGCTCTTACCTGGAAAAGTATCAAAGGAATAGATGACGATGACATTTATCACAGATTGCAGTTGTTTAGCTTGCATGGTCAGTCCAAAGATGCTTTGGCAAAAACAAAACTTGGTGCGTGGGAGTACGATATTATAGGAACTTGGTACAAGTGCAATATGACAGATGTTGCCGCTGCTATGGGACTTGCCCAGTTCAAGCGTTATCCAGAAATGCTTAAACGCAGAAAAGAAATTATAGAGAATTTTGATGCGGCTTTCGTTCCGCAAGGTATTGAGACGCTCCCTCATTATACTGCAGAGCATCAAAGTTCAGGTCACTTGTATATAACCAGAGTTCCTAATATCAGTTATGAACAGCGAAATGAGATTATTATAAAGATGGCAGAGGCGGGTATTTCTTGTAACGTTCACTATAAGCCATTGCCAATGCATACAGCATATAAGAATTTAGGATTTGATATTAAAGATTATCCAAATGCTTATGAGCATTTTGCAAATGAAATTACACTTCCGCTTCATACTTGTCTTACCGACGAAGAAGTGGATTATGTAATTGAAAATTATCTAAAGATTTTAAAGGACTATCAGTAATGAAAAAGGTACTTGTAATCGGCGCAGGTTTTTTACAAAGCTATGTTATTAAGCGTGCCAAAGAAATTGGACTTTATGTTCTAGCAGTTGACGGCAATCCCAAGGCAGTGGGTTTTCAGTTTGCTGACGAACATGCTGCTGTAAACATCATAGACGAAAAAGCTTGTCTTGAATATGCAAAAGAACACAATGTTGACGGTGTTCTTACTGCCGCAACAGATTACGGTGTTCTCTCCGCTGCATACGTGGCACAGGAGATGGGACTTCCAGGAATTAAATATTCTTCTGCGCAGCGTATAAAGAATAAATATCAGGTTCGTAAGTGTCTTTATGATGCAAAGGCTGACGATACCGGTTTAGCTTATGAAATATCTTGCGAAAATGATATTGAAAAGTCGAAAGATTTTATCACTTTTCCTGTTATGGTAAAGCCATGTGATGGTTCTGGTAGTCGCGGAGCAGCAAGAGTTGATAACGAAAAGGACTTTTATTCAGCCTGCATCAACGCAATGAACGTTTCTCTTTCACACAAAGTAACTGTTGAGCCGTTCATTGTGGGCAAGGAATATGGAGTTGAGTCTTTTGTTGAAAAAGGTAATATTCATATAATGGCTGTTATGCAAAAGGATATGACGCTCCCCCCTTATTACGCAGAGCTTGGCCACGCAATTCCGTCGGGACTTTCCAGCGAATTAGAAACAAAGGTAAGGAATTGTGTTGAAAAAGCACTTCGTGCATTAGAGGTTAATCACGGCTCAGTTAATATGGATTTACTCATTACTGAAAGCGGTAATGTTCATATTGTAGACGTGGGTGCTCGAATGGGTGGTAACCTTATCGGCTCACATCTTGTGCCGATTGGTGTAGGAATTGACTATATAGGTAATATGCTTAAAGCCGCAGTTGGTGATGAGTGCGATTTTACACCACAAAAACAGGGCGTGCCCATTGCATCACGTTTGTTGGCTTTACAACCCGGTGTAGTTGAAGAACTTCCTGATTTTGATAGTATTTCAGCGGGTGGCGTGATAATAGAACATCATTTAAGTATTGGCGATACAATCACTCCATACAGAACAAACCTTGACGGCTGCGGATATGTAGTTTGTACCGCTGATAATGTGATAAACGCAAAAGAAAAAGCTATTAAGGCTAAAAACAGAATTGATAGTGAAATTGTAAGAAAGTAATCTAAGTGATTTTATGAAGAAAATACTTGTTGTTGGCGGTGGTGCTTATCAAATCCCGTTAATCAAAAGAATAATTGAATTAGGCTACGAGGCATATTGCGTTGACGGTAATCCTAATGCCTTTGGTTTTGAATGTGCAACAGGATATAAGCATATTGATGTGCTTGATGAAGATGCCTGCCTTGGATATGCCAAGGAAATAGGGATTGATGCCGTTATGACTTACGGTGCAACACTCACGCTTCCCACAGTTGCATATATCGGTGAAAAGCTGGGGCTTTCGGCATTACCTGTTGATACAGCCGAGCTTTCAAAGAGTAAATATAAAATAAAAAAGCGACTTTCAGATTACGGATGCAATATCAAAGGCGATTTCTTTGAAATGTATTCTGTGGAAGATGCAAAAAAACACGAATTTGTACTTCCTTGCGTAATAAAACCCAGCGATGGCTCAGGAAGTAAGGGTGTTTCACTTGTTTATAACGAGCATGAAATTGAAAATGCCGTTCAATATGCTTTTGACAGTGCAAGATACGGAGAGTTTTATGCTGAAAGTCTTATTGGCGGTGAAGAATATAGCGCTGAAGCCTTTGTTTCGAATGGCAAAATTTATGTTTATGCCATAGTAAAAACCACATTTGAAAGACTTTCAAACGGTGAAATTTCATACGGTCACAGAACTCCGTCAGGGCTTCCTGCTGAAATAGAAAAACTTATTGCCGACGAAGTTGAAAAAGCTATCAAAGCTTTGAATATTACAATGGCAAGTGTTAATTTTGATATAATTCTTTCCAATGATGATGGAAAACCTTACATAATAGATTGTGGAATCAGGGTCGGTCAAAATCTTATTGCATCACATTTTGTTCCACTTTCTCGTGGCGTCAGCATAATCGATAATACAATTAAATTAGCCCTGGGCGAAAAGGTTGATGCCGAGCCGAAGTTCAATAAATGTATTGCGACAAGACTTCTTATTTACAAACCGGGTACAATTGTTGAAATCAAGCCTATGGACAATATTATAGGCACTGAAGGTATTGTTGATGTTGTAATGCGTAAGGATATCGGTGACACTCAAAAGGAATACCGCGAAAAATCAGATACTTGCGGTTGGGTAATTACAACGGGTGATACACCCGCCGAAGCAGAAGTCAATGCAATAAATGCAAAAAAAATGTTGGAGAATTATATTATCATTAAATAAATTTGGGAGCATTGATATGAATAAGAAATCTAAGAGTAAAAGCTTTTATGTAATAGTCGTCAAGCGTGTAGCCGATATTTTAATCGGACTTTTAGCTTTGCCGTTTTTAGCACTGATAGTTCTTATAGTTGGAATTGCAATAAAGCTTGATGACGGAGGCCCTGTGTTCTACAAGGCAAAACGCATTGGTAAGGATAGCAAGATTTTTAATATGTATAAGTTCCGATCAATGATTGTTAATGCTCCAAACTGGACAAATCCAGACGGAAGTACATATAATGCGGCGGATGATGACCGTGTGACCAAGGTCGGAAAATTCATTCGAAAAACAAGTATCGATGAGTTGCCTCAGTTTTTCAATATTTTAATTGGCAATATGACGTTTATCGGTCCTCGCGCGAGTGGCGCCGGTGCTCTCGGTAGTTATGAGCCCGATGAAGTCGCGAAGATGAATGTTAAGCCGGGTATTACAGGCTATACACAGGCTTATTACAGAAATGGTTTAACTGTTCGCGAAAAGCGTCTTAAAGATGCTTGGTATGCCGAAAATGTTACAATGTGGATGGACATTAAGATTTTCTTCAAGACATTTGTGACTGTGCTCAAACGTGAGAAGCTTTACACAAATGCAGAAGGAACTTCAAAGACTGATTTGCATATTGATGAGACAGCCGATACAAGAGAAAAGGCAGAAACAAAGTGAGGTTAAGGAGAAAAAGAAATGCGAGTTCTCTTTTTGGAGGCTTATTTTAAACCCGAAAAAACTTCCGGAGCACATTTTGCAGAGGATATGCGTGTCGCTCTTGTGGAAGCGGGACATAATCTGCAGATTTACGCACCCACGCCATCTCGAGGAGTAGACAACGAGGTAAGAGCAGAATATAAGAAAAGAAAAAATGAAACCGAGTTTAACGGTGCTATTAAGATTCATCGTTTTCCTCTTTATCGTGAAGGAAAAAATCTTGTTGGAAGAGCTGTGAGATATGCTATATGTAATTTCCAGTTGCTTTGGTTTGGCCTCTTTTCAAAGGATATAGACCTTATGCCGTTAGGAAGCACACCGCCTACAAACGGATTGATGGGTACGGTAATCAAAAAAATAAGAAAAATTCCTTTTGTATACACAGTTCAGGATCTTTTTCCGGATTCGCTTGTAAGTACCGAAATAGCTAAAAAGGGTTCGTTGCTATGGAAGATTGGAAATTGGATTTCTAACATTACATACAAAAATGCCGCACATGTAATTGTAATTTCCGAAAGTATAAAGGAGAAGTTGATTGAACGAGGTGTGCCGGCTGAGAAAATAAGTGTCATTTATAACTGGATAGACACAGAGAAAACTTACCCGGTTGAACGAGAAAAAAACAGCTTATTTGATGAGTTTTCGCTTGATAGAGATAAATTTTATGTAACTTATGCCGGAAACATCGGCAATTCGCAGAACGTTGAACTCATCGTGGATTGTGCCGAAAAGCTCAGGGAGAATAACGATATTCAATTTGTTATTTTCGGAGAAGGTTCAGAAAAAGAAAAGCTGGTTAAACGAATCGAAGATAGCGGTCTTGAAAATATAAAAATTTTTCCTATGCAGCCGCTTGAGAGAGTATCGGAGGTTTATAGTCTTGGTGATGCATCTTTTGTAATCTGCAAAAAGGGAGTTGGCGGTGGTGCATTCCCAAGCAAAGCTGCAACTATTATGGCAACAGCAACTCCGGTTATCGCATCATTTGATGTTGACTCAGACCTTTGCAAAACGGTGAATGAATATAAAGCAGGTGAGTGCTGTGAGCCTGAAGAGGCAGAAAAAGCGGTTGAGATTATAAATAAGCTTTATAATGACCGCGACCTCTGTGCAGAATACGGCAAAAATGCAAGAAATACAGCTTGTACAAAATTTTCAAAGGAAACAGGACTTAAAAAGAAAGTTAAAGTGTTTGAAGAAAACGCTAGAAAATAAAGGATATAAAATATGTCAAGAATAAAGAAACTTTTAAGGATGCTTTTGCAGTATCCTATGAGACTTTTCAATAAAATATCCTTGCGAGCAACAGTAATTGACTCGAAAGTTGATAAAACAGCGGCTATTCAGCACCATGCCAATGTGCGATATAGCAAAATTGGCAGATATACTTATGTTTCAGCCAATTCAAGCGTAATCCACGCAGAAATCGGTAACTTTTGCTCAATAGCGGCGAACGTTGGTATCGGTGGCGGTGCTCACGATATTAATGCGGTGTCAACTTCACCAGTGTTTAATAAAGGACGCAATATTTTCGGTGCAAATCTTGGAAATGTTGAGTTTTCACCTTTTAAAACAACTACAATCGGCAACGATGTCTGGATTGGCAATCGTGCATTAGTTTTACAGGGTGTAAATATAGGTGACGGCGCTATTGTTGGCGCAGGTTCAGTTGTAACAAAAGATGTTGAGCCATATACAATTGTTGCTGGAAATCCTGCAAAAGTTATCAGAAAACGTTTTGATGACGAAACTATTGAAAAATTACAAAAGCTTCAATGGTGGAATATGTTAGATGAAGAATTGAAAAAGTATGGCGACTGCTTTGACAGTCCCGAAAAATTGTTAGAAAAGGCAGACGAATAAACTGATGAAAATAATGCACATAATGCTTGGCGCATTTTATATTGATAATTATTCATATCAGGAAAATCTTCTGCCTAAATATCATAAAAAAGCTGGTCACGAGGTTGAAATTGTAGCATCACTTTATACCTTCGACGAAAACGGTAAAGGTGCGTGGCTTCCAAAGGCTACAAAGTATATGAATGAGCACGACATTCCCGTTACACGACTTGCTTTTACAAAGTCAAAATTTTCTTCTCGTATAAGACGATATGTTGGTCTTATGGATGAACTTGAACGGTTTAACCCTGAAGTGCTTTTCATTCACGGTGTTCAGTTTTGTGATATTGATGTTATTGTGAAATATCTTAAAACTCATAAAGATGTTAAGGTTTATGCTGATAACCACGCCGATTTCTCAAATAGTGCGAGAAATTGGATATCAAAGAATCTTCAGCACCGCGTTATGTGGCGCAGATGTGCGCAGGCAATCAACCCTTATGTTATAAAGTTTTATGGTGTCTTGCCCGCGCGTGTTGATTTTCTTATTAATGAATATAAACTTCCAGCTGAAAAGGTTGAGTTGCTTGTAATGGGGGCGGATGATGAAAAAGTTAAGTCTGCGCTCAATCCTGAAATAAAACAGCAGTTACGCAAAGAATATGGCATTTTAGATGACCAGCATGTCATTATGACAGGAGGAAAAATAGATAGCAATAAACCACAGACTATATTATTGATGAAAGCTATCAATGAACTGAGAATACCAAAACTGAAACTTATTGTTTTTGGAACAGTATCTAAGGAATTAAAAGATAAGTTTGAAGAACAGTTAAGCGAACGTGTTATATATGTTGGTTGGAAAAAATCAGATGACATATATAATGAATATGCAGTGGCAGATATAATTGCTTTCCCGGGTTTACACTCTGTACTTTGGGAGCAAGCAGTGGCTATGGGAAAACCTTGCATTTTCAGAAAATTGGAAGGTTTTACTCATATTGATTTAGATGGAAACTGTATGTATTTTGAAGATGATACTATCGAAGGTTATGGTAAGGTTATTAAAGCAACTCTTGATAATCTTGAACAGTTGAAATCAGTAGCAGAAAAAAAGGGGTTAGACTTCTTTTCATATAAAAAAATTGCTGAAAAAGCATTGGAGGAATAAAAAATGTCACTTTATCAAAAACTTTTAAACAAAGAAGAAAAGCTTTCTCTTGTAGGTTTAGGTTATGTGGGAATGCCTATAGCGGTGGCCTTTGCAAAAAAAGGGATTGATGTTGTGGGGTTTGACTTGAATTCAAAAAAAATCGAACTTTACAAATCGGGAAGTGATCCTACAAATGAAGTGGGTAATGAAGAAATCAAAAGAACAACGATTTATTTCACCGCAGACGAGTCAGAACTTAAAAATGCAAAGTTTCATATCGTGGCAGTTCCTACACCAGTAAATCTCGACCATACTCCTGATCTTACACCTGTAATAGGGGCTAGTGAAATTGTTGGTCGCAACCTTGTTAAGGGGGCAATTGTTGTTTATGAATCAACGGTTTATCCCGGTGTTACCGAGGATGTGTGTATTCCCATTCTTGAAAAAGAATCTGGTCTTAAGTGTGGCATCGATTTTAAAGTAGGATATTCTCCCGAGAGAATAAATCCGGGTGATAAAGTACATAGGTTAGAGAACATTCGTAAAATTGTATCAGGCATGGATGAAGAAAGTCTGGAAGAAATTAAAAATGTTTACGATATCGTAATTGAAGTAGGTACATATCCTGTTTCAAATATCAAGACTGCTGAAGCTGTAAAAGTTGTTGAAAATAGCCAGCGTGATATCAACATTGCCTTTGTAAATGAATTAGCAATGGTATTTGATAGAATGGGAATTGATACTAACGAGGTAATTGATGGTATGAACACCAAATGGAACGCACTTGGCTTCCGTCCCGGACTTGTAGGTGGACACTGCATTGGTGTTGATCCATACTATTTCACATATGAGGCAGAACGTTTAGGTTATCATAGCCAAATTATCCTTAACGGTCGTATGGTTAACGACAAAATGGGTGAGTTTGTGGCAGATGCAGCAATCAAGCAAATGATTCTTGCAGGAAAATCACCGAAGAAATCAAGTGTTGTAATTCTTGGCCTTACATTTAAAGAGAATTGTCCAGATATCAGAAACAGTAAAGTCGATGATATTATTAAGAGACTTGCTGAATATGAAATCGCACCTGTTGTTGTTGACCCTTGGGCAGATAAAGATGAAGCAGCACGTGAATATGGTGTTTCAGTTGCTAAACTTGAAGAAGTTAAAGACGCAGACTGTGTTATCGTAGCAGTTGCTCATGACGAATTCAAAAAGCTTTCACTTGATGATATTAAATCAATGTTCCACGGTGATGACTGTGAAAAGGTATTGATTGATGTTAAGGGCTTATATAGCATAAAAGATTTGGAAAAATCAGGAATGAAATTCTGGAGACTTTAATTCAAACAAAAGGAGGATAAGTGTAATTATGACAGAAATTTCAAAAAAACAGTATATCTTATCCTCCTGTAAGCTTGAACTTGTCAATATGCAGGAGCACAAAATTGCGGAAAAGTATCTTTACACAGACATAAAACTTAATATAAGCAAATGCGAAACTGCTGACGGCAGAAAGGTATGGCTTTTGGGTAACGCATTCTGTACAGATGTACAAGGTAAAAGTGTACAGGACGATATAACTGCGTTCAGCGGTGATGATATAGCTTCTGCAACTTCGCTTTGGACAGGCCGTTGGACACTTATTACCGAAACAGAACTTATTACCGATGCTTCGGGGCTTATGGGGGCGTTTTATGGTGAAAAAGGCGAAAATTGGGTTGTTTCTTCGTCACCGGCTCTTATTGCAGACGTTATGGGCGTCACGGTCGGTGGCACAGTTAAATCATGCGGACTCAGCTGGCAGATTTTGCCATATTCAGTTGTAAACGGTGCAAAAAAACTTCTATGCACACAAAAAATTGCTTTTGAAAACGGCAATATCAAAATTGTTCATTACAATTGGATAAATAATTATCGCGAAAAGTCAACTGAAGAAAAATGTAACGCGACGGCTAGAATTCTTGAAAATGCAGTTAAAAATATGGCTGAGTTTTCAGGCAAAAAGCTTATGCTTGCTCTCACCGGTGGCAAAGACTCAAGACTTACTTTTTCAGCTCTTGTCAAATCGGGGGTACAGTTTGAATGTTACACAACCGACCATAAAGCTATAAGCAGTTGGGACAGAACAGCTCCTTTAAAGCTTGCTGAGCAGTTTGGTATCAAGCACAACTTTGTAAAAAAAGCTCCTTTAGATAAAGAAATGCTTGCAGACCATCATCATTTTTGTGCAGGTAATTCAGATGGAGCAGACGCAAGCTTTTATGCTTGTAATCAGTTTTCACAGTTTGGCGAAGATACGCTCATTCTTCGCAGTGGACTTTTTGAGGCGGGGCAGACATACGCCCGGAGTTATACCTCTCCTGATTTTGCCGCCTTTGAAAAAGGAATGACTGCATATTACGGTGATTTACAAAACAATGAAAATCAAAAATCAGCATTCAGCGAATGGCTCCGAAATGCAAAAGAAAATCCGATAGATTATATTGATATTCGCGATCGCTTCTACATTGAACAGCGAGTAGGCGGTTGGGCAGCGGCAATTGAGCAGTCTTTGGATATAAATGATTTCATATCAATTCAAGTTGCGAATTGTGCCGAGCTTTTATCGCTTCTTCTTTCTTGCAATGATGAAGAACGTAAAGCATTAGCTCTTTCTTATGAAACGATAAGAATTCTTGAGCCTAAAGCACTTGAAATTCCGGTGAATAAAATAAGCTTGAGTGATAAATTCTTAAGAGCTAAAAATATATTAAAGAACCCAGTCAAGAAATTAAATGGTTTTTTAAGTAAAATCAGAAGGAAATAAAATGCATCTTATATATGTTTACAGCGGTTGCTCGCCACGAAAGTATAAAGAATACATAGAAAATAAAGGCATTCGAGTTCAGCAACAAGCACAGAAATATAACCAGTTGCTTATGGAAGGTCTTATAGAAAACGATACAAGGGTAGATGCTATATCAAGCAGACCTATAAATCGTGCGGTTTCCAGCAAGCTGTTTTACAAAAGCGAAAAGGATTCTGAAAATGGAATTGATTATTCTTACGTTCCGTTTATTAACTACCCCATTCTCCGTAATATAACGGTTTTCTTTAGTGTTTTCTTTAAAATACTCTTTATGCGTACTGAAAAAGAGCGAGCAATGATTTGCGATGCGCTCAATATAATTGCGTCTTTTGCGGCACTTATTGCCTGCAAGTTTCGTGGGATAAAAACAGTAGGTATTGTTACAGATGTTCCTTGTCACCGACCTAACAATGCCAAAATTCCTTTCCATGAAAAAATAAATTTATGGTTAATGAAAAAATTTGACGGTTATCTTTTGCTTACAGAACAGATGAATGATATTGTTAACCCGAAAAATGTTCCGTATGTTGTTCTTGAAGGTCATTCTGACGTGAGTATGGCAAAGGTTGAAAACAATCTTTCAAATAAATACGAAAAACAGGTTTGCTTGTACGCCGGGACACTTCGCAAGGTTTACGGAATTGAAAATCTTGTACGCGGTTTTATAAAAGCGAACGTTCCAAATACTGAACTGCACATTTACGGCGAGGGCGATTTTAGAAAAGAGCTTGAAGAGCTTGCCAAAGAGTACAAATCAGTAAAATATATGGGAATTGCACCTAATAAAGTTATTGTCGAAAACGAATTGAAAGCAACTTTGCTTGTAAATCCTCGTCCAACCGATGCAGATTACACAAAATATTCTTTCCCGTCAAAGAATATGGAGTATATGGCTTCAGGTACGCCGGTTCTTACAACCTGTCTTCCAGGAATGCCAAAAGAATACAATGATTATGTATTTCTTCTCAAAGAAGAAACGATAGACGGTGTTGCAGATGCTTTGCAGGAAATCTTCAAGTATTCGCCTAAGGAACTTCACACAAAAGGTATTGCTGCCAAAGATTTTGTGATGAAAGAAAAAAATAATATTATTCAAGCAAAAAAGTTGCTTAATATGATATCCGATATGGGGGTGTAGTGATTGAGAAAATCGGAATCAATAGTTTTGGAAGAAAAAAACTCCTTCGCTTTGTTTTTGTTCGAGATGCTATCCCTTTTGTATATATCTCATAAGACATTGCCGATTGTAGGTCGATATATGCCGGGTACGGTTTATATTGCTTTAGTTCTTTTTGTTTTCGTTTTTTCCAGTTTCATAGGAACGAATAAAAATAAATTCGATTTTATAATAAGGGTGTTACCTATTTTTGCTGTAAGTTTGCTTGAGGCTTTTGTTCGATTTTTGAACATAAGTACAATTTCAAGCATCACGTACATATACGGTGAATTCCAGGTGTTTCTTTACGCATTGATTGCAATTACATTTGTTAATAGAAATGACTATAGTCAAACAAAAAGAATTACAGGTTTCGTCTTTATTTCTTACATAGTTACAGCGATAACGACTTTTATTGGAAATACCAAATACAGCGGAGCTTCACGTCTTATGGCAACTCTTGATAATAACGATCCCATGCGTCAGCTTTATGCGGGTGAAAATATCGGAGGATTTGTTTTTATTTACGAGTTGGTTCTTTTTGTGCCACTTATAATTTGTTTGATTAACAATAAAAATCTAAATCGCATCTTGGGCATCGCAATGTTGATTTTGTTTGCCGCAACCGTATTTGAATCCGAGTACACCACCGCTCTTCTAACTTTTATTTTGTCTTTATTACTGCTTTTCATTCCTAAAATTACAAAAGGCAAAATAATTGTGCTTGTTATTATTCTGGCCCTTTTATCTTACTTTAGCAATGTGTTCCTTGCAGATGCTTTTGAAGATTTAAGTAAAAGTGTTGAGAGTGAAACGTTATCAATACGTTTCGAGGAGATTGCAGAATTTTTGCGAGAGGGCGATGCATCCGAGGATTCGAACGCACTTAACCGTTTGGAGCTTTACCGAAAATCAATAAACGCATTTTTCTCAAGCAATATGCTTGGAACATGGAACAGCAGCCTTGTCGGCGGTCATTCCTTTGTTTTCGATACGATAGGTGTGTTTGGTGTCTTTGGAATTTTAATGATATTTATTATGTACAAAACGATTTATAAGTATTTTATAAATCCGTACAAGGAAAAAGATTTTTATCCATATCTGTATTATGTTTATATCATGGCAATATTTATGGCATGTATCAATCCCAAAACCTACATATTTATATTTATTTGCGTAATTCCGCTTTTTGCTCAAACCCTAATTTTGAAAAATCAAAGACGAGGAGTTAAAGATGAAATCGTTATGGATCGTTAATAAGTGCTGCGGTAGCTTTCATCAAAAGAAATACGGAAAAAAAGCTACAGGCGGCCAGTGGCTTGATGCGATGCTTGAAGAGGCTTCCTCGGTTAATGATGACAGTATAGTTGTTGTTAATATTGAAAAACACTCTCAACTTAATTATTTTCAAGATGGTAATATAACTTATTACACTCTTCCGGGCGAATCCAATGCAAAATATGATTATAAGAGCAAAAAAGCTTTGAATGACTGGAAAAGAATTTTCGACAAAGAAAAACCTGATGTAATTGAAATTTGGGGAACAGAATTTCCATATTCTCTTGCAGCTATGAATGTGGCGAAGGGGGT
>JAZTXO010000054.1:0-18886 GCA_045636445.1 Eubacteriales bacterium
AAGAAGTTGATGAAGGGAACACGACCCTCGATGGAAGCCAGATGTGCAACTGCACCCAGGTCCATAACTTCCTGAACATTGGTCTCAGCCAGCATAGCGAAACCGGTCTGACGGCAAGCGTAAACGTCGGAATGGTCACCGAAGATGTTCAGTGCATGGGACGCAACGCAGCGTGCAGAAACGTGGATAACGCAGGGCAGAAGCTCACCTGCGATCTTGTACATATTGGGGATCATAAGAAGAAGACCCTGAGAAGCAGTATAAGTAGTGGTAAGAGCGCCTGCTGCAAGAGAACCGTGAACAGCGCCTGCTGCGCCTGCTTCGGACTGCATTTCAACAACCTTTACGTTAGTGCCGAACACGTTCTTTGCGGGTTCGCCAAAAATGTTTTTGTTGGAAGCAGACCAAGTGTCTGTAACCTCAGCCATGTTGGACGAGGGAGTGATGGGGTAGATGGCAGCAACCTCGGTGAACGCATAAGAAACGTGAGCCGCGGCTGTGTTACCATCCATAGAAATTTTCTTTCTTTCTATCATGGGTTTGTCCTCCATATAAAATTTTTATTATTATCCTATTAAGCTCGGAAAGACCACCGTCTTTCCAATACATTATTATAACACTAAAATCTTAAAATGTAAATACTTTAATAAAATTTAATTGAGTCTTAATTGATAATTATTTCACTTTTTGGTATTTTTTGCCAAAATCGGTATAATCAAGAAGAGAATACATGCCAAAATTCCGCCTACAAGGAAAATTTCGGGCGCGGGAACGTAAGAAGTAGTCATAACGTCAGCCGAGTTCATATCGGGAAGCTTTACGTTACGGAGCTTGTTTATGCCGTTACCGATAGCAGGGCCTAGGAGCATTGGAATAAGAACGCTTGCAATCATTCTGACGCCTTGAAGTTTACCAACAGAGCCTTCGGGAGTGTAATCACGGACAACCGAGCCGGAAAGCGCCGAAACGAAGATGTAACCGGTTATCATAACGAAGCCTGCGATACCGAAGAGCAAGAGAAGAAGGATTTTTTCGGAAACCATAGACGCAAGGTAAAGTCCTATAAGTCCCAGAGCGAAAATTCCTGCCGCAAGGTACATCATTTTTACCTTGTCCTTTTTGTCCGAAAGTCTTGTAAGATAGAGATTTACCCCTGCTCCGCCAAGAATTGCAATTCCGAAAACAAGGCTGTATTCAAGAACTCCAAAACCGAGATAGCTGGTCATAAAAATTATCATATACGGCATAAACACCTGACAAGCCACACCGTAAACAAGCACCACGAGAAGGGTTATATAGAAGGGTTTGTTGTTCTTTACCACAGAGGGCAAAAATCCGTAGAAAATATCCTTAAATCCACCGTTTTTCTCAAGGGCGGGAGCATCCTTTATGGTAAACACACCGAGAATACCCGAAAGGGAAATAACCGCGCCCAGGGCGATAAACAGATTTCTGTAACCGCCAATAAGGTCTTTAAGAATACCGAAGCCGCCTGCAACGATAAGCAGAGCGATAAGAGGCAGGATTGAAAGAACGCCTTCCACCTTTCCTCTGTTGGAATTATCGGTGTTATCTGTTACCCAGGCGTTAAAGGCTGCGTCGTTTGCAGTAGAGCCGAAGAGAGTCATTATGCAGTCGGCAACGACCACAAGCACAAGGCAGAGAGCCACCGCATTCTCGTAAGGCATACCGAAGAGTCTGCCCACAAGGTCGGGAGACAGACAGCCGAATAGGGCAACCGTAATACCCCAGATTATATAACCGATAGAAATAAAGGAACGGCGGTTTCCTATTTTGTCCGAAAGAGTACCTGCAACCAGAGTTACGGCAGTTGCGGCTACGCCGCTGAGCTGCACCATTAAGGTTACAACGTCAAGATTCGGAGCAACTTTTTCAAAGACAAAAAGGTTGAAAAACATATTCTCAACCGACCAAGCAATTTGTCCTATAAGTCCGAACAGAAGCAGGACAGTCCAGCTTGAGCGAGGAAATACTGTTTGTTTATTTTCCATTTTTTGTATCCTTTCTTTGCTTTTGAACGCTTATTGCATTCGCATATTTATTTTAATATAATTCAGCATTTATGTCAAGAGGTAAGATTTTTTATTAAAAGAAATAATTTCAATAATTTCCGCCTTTCATCTATGACGTACCGTACTCACAGCATATATTAACAAAAAAGGGAGCTTTTGAAAGCTCCCTTGCCGATATAAACTATTTATTTTTCCTGAACTATAAGGCCGTAAGAACCTGCTTTTCTCTTGTAAACAACAGCGACCTCGCCCGACTCGGAATCGGTGAATGCATAAAATGCGTGGCCTATTAGGTTCATCTGCAAAATCGCTTCCTCGGGAGTCATAGGCTTGAAGGGGAAGGTTTTTACTCTTATTTCAAATTCGTCCTCCTCGATATATTCGTCATCATCAAAATCTTCTATCAAAGCGGGTGCTTTTTTTATTGCCTTTTCTACTCTGGTTTTGTTCTTTCTTATCTGTCTTTCAAGGCCTTCAACGGCTCTGTCAAGGGCTGTAATGAAGGTTTCGTTCTCTTCCTCGGAACGGAAGGTCACCCCACCGTAATTTACGGTAATTTCGATGATTTTTACCCCCTTGCGTACCTTGCAGGTTACGAATGCCTCGGTGTTCTCGTCGAAAAGCTTATCAAATTTCGAAAGCTTTTTGTCAACAGCCTCTTTAAGGCTTTCGCGAACTGTCATCTGTTTGCCGTAAATCGTGATTTTCATTCTGTGTACCACTCTCATTCGAGAGCGCCCTCACCCGAGGGCTTTCCTTTCTTCGCAAAGTCCCGAAGCAGTCTTTGCCGCTTCGTATTTTAATTATAGCATATTCTTTGGGAAAAATAAACAGTTTTTGCGAATTTTTCTGAATTTTTTTGAGAATTTTTCACAACAAAACAAATTTTATCATTTTCCTTGACAAGAGGTATAAAAGTATGATAAAATAAAAAATGGCGGGAGTGAAAAACTCTCGCCTTTTTGTTGGAAATTCCATTGATTAAGAGAATTTGCGTTGTCTAAAAGCTAATTTATACCCAGAAGATACTCGCTGCTCACGCCCAAAATTTTGCATAACGCCACAAGCTCGTAATCTGCAACGAATCTCGTTCCCATTTCAATTCTGCTGACGCTGTCTCTTTCGATATTAACACCCTCAACCTGCAATCTTGCCGCAAGAGTTGCCTGAGACAACCCAAGCTTCTTCCGCATTTCTTTAACTCTTGGGCCGCACACGTTTTTATTGCCGCAAAAATCATATATCTTCATAAATACTCTCCATTTTTGTTGTAAACAAGCGTCTGTCAACAGTAAAAAGCCTTCCGCGGAAGGCTTTTTCTTTATTTGCGAATATTAGGTCTCAATATCTCTGTTCTCAAGTGCGGCAAGAGCCTCGCGGAATGCGCGGGCTGCAACAAGACGCTCTTCTTCGTCACGGCTTTCGAGCATAGGTCTCAAAGTTCTGTAAACTTCGCCTTTAACCGTCATATCTCTCTTGAAGCCTTCAACACCGTAAGTGGGCATCGTTTTGTCGATTATCTCGAAGGAATAAAGGCCGAATGCGTCGTTATCCAGGTTTTTCGGTACGATAAATCTGGGGTCAACAGAGCCGTAAAGGGTTATTTTAAGCGCGGTTTCGGAGCTATACTTCTTATCCGAAACAAGCTTACTTATGCGGTTTATTATCTCGCTTCCCGCATCGACTGCCGTAACGTCGATTTCGGCTTCAACAAAGTTGATTCTGCCGAAGGACATATTCTTTGCGTCGATAGAAAGCTCGCCGCCGTCGTATTTAACAGTAACAAGCTTTGCTCCGCCAATGCCGGGGTCGTCAAATCCCGCAGATTCAAGAGCGCCGGCATAGCCGTAAATAGAGGAATCAAGGTGAACGAAATCCGTGCCCTGGTGGCGTGAGCCAAGAGCGTAATAATCAGCTCCGAACGCCTTAAGGTCGGTTGTTGCCACGGGGCAGATATCGGAATCCACCGCGCCGTCAAGGTCGGCATAGCCGCAAACGATATTTATTCTTTCAACGTCATCGACTTCGCACTCGTAAATAGGATTTTCACGAAGTCCTTCCTTCATAAACGCCCAGCCGTAGATAGTAAGCTTATCCTCGTCGAAATTAAATCTTGAAAGCTTATCCGAAGAGAAGATATAGCAGTTATCGGGCAGACGCTCGGAGGTATAAATGGGGTTATTCTCGTAACAGTCGCACTTGCCGGGAGCGATTATGAACTTTGTATCGGGGCAATTGCGGAATTCGCGAATGAGAAGCTCTGCTGTGCTGTTGGTAGCGTACTTTATATCAAAGAGATCGCCGCTTATAAGCACGTAGTTTATTCCACCGCCACGAACATATTCCATCATACGCATAAACGTGGTGCGAAGTCCAAGACGACGCTCGTCGCTTTTTTCGGGAACAAGTCCCATATAAGGCGCGTCAAGGTGAATATCGCTGCAATGAAGGAATTTAAGCTTTTTCACTTGATTATTTTCTGTCATAACAATCTCCCATCGGGTAAATAACTTATTTTTTAGCAAAAAACATAACCATTTATTTAAGTATAACACCTTTCGAGCATTTTTGCAACAATTTTATCAAAAAACTTAAAAAACTCTTGCAATCAAGTCCGAACTATGCTAAAATGTATATAGACAAAAACTGGGGCAGAATATTTCTGCTTTATAATATTGTACATTATATATTCATTTATAAGGAAGGTGCGTGTAATGCTTAGTCTTGCCGTCAGAAATACAGCGAAGCTGGTCAGAGAAAAATCAAAATCCGAAAATATAAGGCTTGGACGACTGTTCAGTAAAAAGGACACCGCGCGCCTGATGGCTGAAATGCTCACTCTCGACGAAAGCAAGAGCGTTTACACCATTCTTGATCCCGGCGCGGGAACAGGTATTCTTGCTGCTGCGGCAATCGAGGAGGTTTGCAAAAAAGCTCCTTTGGCAAAGCAGATTTTCGTTACCTGCTACGAAAACAATCCCATATTTATCCCTATGCTTTACGATAACCTTGAGCGTATCCGCAAAAAGTGCCGTCACGACTACGGAGTAAAGCTTTTCGTTACCGTTTACGAGGAAAATTACCTTACCGACTCTAAAAATCACTATACAGTTTCATTCTACGGCAAAATCGTTGAGGACAAGTTCGATATTATTATCGCAAATCCCCCCCAAGACCTTATCGAGAAAGGCTCTGCCGAGGCCGAAGCGGTTGGCGGTGTTACCCAGCTTAAGATAAACGCTGCGTTCCTCTTTGCTTCTCTTGCTTCCCGTCATCTTGAAGAGGGCGGTCAGTTGGTTTGCGTTCTTCCTACCCAGGTTGCCGCTGCTCCCCAGCTTACCTCTTTCCGCAAGGAAATGGCAGAAAATCTCGCTCTTCGCAGAATTCACCTCTTTGTCGGCCCTCAAAAGAATACCAAGAGAGCCGTTCCTCTTAAGAAAAACATCGTTCTCGGCTATGCCAAGGCTGAAAAGTCCTCGGTTATTACCGTTACCACCTCTACCGACAGCGGAAAGGAGCTTACAACTCTTCCCGAGCTTGATTACAGCTTCGTTGTTGACGAAACCGACGGAACTCTCACTCTTCCCAAGAGCGTTGAGGACACTATGATAGTTCAGCACATCTCCCGTCTGCCCGAAACTCTTTCCACACTCGGTCTTAAAATCGCAACCGGTCTTGTTATCGACTCCAAGTGCGAGGGACTTCTCTTCACCGAGCCTACCAAGAACACTCTTCCTCTTATCCGTCCCTCTGCAATCAAGAACGGACAGATAAACTTCCCGCAGCCCGTAAAGCGTCAGTATATTGCGGCTGTTGACTCCCGCCTTGTTCAGAAAAACAAGAATATGATAATCATTAAGAGAGTTCCCGCAAAGAGCGACGAGCGTTTCCTTAACTCGGCTATCTATATGGCGGCGCAGCTCCCCGCATACAAGTACATCAGCACTCACAACAAGGTGAACTTTATCGACACAAAGGACAAAAACGAGGAGCTTTCTCCCAGACTTGCCTTCGGTCTTTTCGCTCTTCTTAACTCCACGATCTACGACAGATACCTTTCAATCATTTCAAAGTCCAAGCAGATAAACGCAAAAGAGATGCGTGAGCTTCCTCTGCCTCCCAAGAATATTATTGAAAATATCGGTGTTCGTCTTATGCAGTTAAGACAGACAAATGTTGCCGCTTGTGACAAAATTGTAAACCCGACTTTACATATTTCGGGAAAATAAGCCAAATTTCAAGAGAAGTCTGCCGCCGGCAGGCTTCTCTTTTTTTGCAAAAAACGAGAGAAATCCGTCGAGAAAAGCAAGGCAACCGACTTGATTTTTTCTTTTCATTTTCCTGTTTTTAGGCTTTATTTGCAAATTAAAAAATATAAATATTCCCTTGACTTTTTTAATTTATAAGATTATACTATATCTGTAAAATATTTTTCTTCGGAGGACTTCTTATGTTCGAAAAAATCACTCCCGAAGCAGCCGGTATATCCTCTGCTGCCTTGGCGAAATTTATTAAGATTTTAAACAAACGCTCTATGCCGATACACTCGATACTTATGATGAAGGGAGATAAGCTCTTTGCTGAATACTATTGGTCGCCCTTTAACAAGGATTTCTGCCACAGAATGTACTCCCAGACGAAAAGCTACACCTCGATAGCTATCGGACTTCTTGAGGAAGAGGGCAAATTAAATCTTGACGACCCTATGGTAAAATATTTCCCCGAAAAATTATACAATATAATCCCGGAAAATCTTGCAAATCAGACTATCCGCGAAATGCTTACAATGACCACCGTAAGCGAGTGCGGCAGATGGTTTGACCACCACTCTTTCTCGGACAGAACGGTCTATTATTTTAACCACAACAGATACGAGGGTTGCAGAGCTGCCGGCACTCTTTGGGAGTACGACAGCGCAGGCTCGCAGGTTTTGTCAAGCCTTGTGGAAAAGCTCTCGGGAATGTCTCTTTTTGACTACCTTAACGAAAAAATCTTCAAGCACCTTGGCACTTTCAAGACCGCAACCATACTTAAGACAAGAAACGGCGACTCTTGGGGCGATTCGGCTCTTGTCTGCACTCCCCGCGATATGATGTCCTTTGCCCGCTTCGTTATGAACTTTGGAGTATGGGAGGGAAAGCGTCTTATGAACGAAAAATATCTCCGCCTTGCTACCTCGAAGGTTGCCAACAACTTTGAATTTGAGGAGAGCATTTGGAGATACGGCTACGGCTACCAGATTTGGCGTACCGATATGAACGGCTTTGCCTTTTACGGTATGGGCTCGCAGTACACCGTTTGTCTTCCCGACCAGGATATAATCTTCGTTTGTACCGCAGATACCCAGGGCAACGGCTCGGCATCTCAATGCATTCTCGGCAATTTCTTCGACACTGTTATGGACTCCTACTCGGAAAATCCCCTGCCCGAAAATCAAGAGGCTTTTGCGGCACTTGAAAAGGAAACTGCCGATTTGAAGCTTATCTCGGCAAAGGGTAACGAGGATTCTCCTCTTCGCTCGGAGCTTGACGGCAAGGAATTTAAGTGCAACGGCAATCCTATGGGTATCAGCCGCTTCTCCTTCCACTTTGCAAAAGACGGAAAATCCGGTGAGCTTCACTACACCAACGGTCAGGGCGACAAGGTGTTGCCTTTCGGTGTAAACTGCAACCGTTTCGGCAAATTCCCCGAGCTTGGCTACTCAAACGACTTTGGCGGACTTAAAACCACCGACGGCTTTATGTATGACGATGCAGTATCATTTGCCTGGCTTCAGGACAACAAAATCCTCATTTCAATACAGATAATCGACAGATATTTCGGCAACGGAAGCTGGATATTCGCCTTTAAGGGTGACGACGCTACTGTCAGAATGACAAAGTGCGCCGAGGACTTCCTTGACGAATACGTAGGCTATGCGGTAGCTAAAAAGATAAATTAAGGAGAAAAGACGATGTTTGAAAGAATTACACCCGAAGCGGCAGGTATATCCTCGGACAGAATAGTTAAATTTATCAACAAATTAGAGCAACGGGGAGCGATAATGCACTCGCTTCTTATTATGCGTCACGGCAAGATTCTTACCGAAAACTACTGGTCGCCCTTTGACAAGGATTTCTGTCACAGAATGTACTCCCAGACGAAGAGCTATGCGGCTATCGGTATCGGACTTCTTGAAGAAGAGGGAAAGCTCTCTCTTGACGACAAGGTTGCGGATATTTTCCCCGACAAGATCGACACCGAGATTTCGGTTCATCTTAAGGAGCAGACTATTCGCCAGATGCTGACTATGACTACCGTAGGAAATCCGAAAAATTGGTTCTACGACACGAAAAATCCCGACAGAACGAACATATACTTTAACGAGCGTACAAAGGCTCACCCCGCAGGTACTGTATGGGAATACGACAGCGCAGGCTCGCAGGTGCTTTCGGCTATCGTTGAGCGTCTTTCGGGTATGCCTCTCCTTGATTACTTGAAATCCAAGCTCTTTAACAAAATGGGCACATTCAAGACTGCAAACATTCTTAAAACAAGAAACGGTGATTCCTGGGGCGACTCTGCCCTGCTCTGCACTACGAGAGATATGGCTTCCTTCGGTCAGCTTCTTATGAACGGCGGAGTATGGGAGGGGGAGCGTCTTATGAACGAGAAGTTTGTAAAAGACGCAACCTCAAAGCAGGTTGACAACACCGAAACCTGGTACAGAAGCTGCTTCTATCACGGCTACGGCTATCAGATTTGGCGTACCGAGCAGAACGGCTTTGCTTTCGTGGGTATGGGTGACGAGATTACAATCGCTCTTCCCGACAGAGGACTTCTTTTCGTTTGCACCGCAGACCATCAGGGAACAAACAATATAATCCGCAACATTTTGGTTCATTACTTCTTTGATATGATAGTAGACGAGCTTTCCGACGAGCCTCTTGCCGAGGATAAGGCGGCGGAACAAAGACTTTACGAGCGTACCAAGGACTTAAAGCTCCGTTCTATGCAGGGTATGGAGGACTCTTCCTTCCGCAAGGAGCTTTCGGGCAGGGTTTACAACTGCCAGGAAAACCCTATGGGAATTTCCAAATTCTCCTTTGTATTCTCCGACGACGGCAAAGAGGGCGAGCTTCGCTACACAAACGAGCAGGGCGACAAGGTCATTCCTTTCGGCGTAAACCACAACCGTTTCGGCAAATTCCCCGAGCTCGGCTACTCAAACGACTTCGGCGGACTTAAGACCGACGACGGATTTATGTACAAGGACGCAGTTTCTCTTGCCTGGCTTGAAGAGAAAAAGCTCATTCTTTTCGTTCAGATTATCGACAGATATTTCGGACTTACAAGTATGGTATTCGCATTCCGTGACGAATACGTTACGGCCCAGTTCAACAAGGTCGGCGAGGACTTCCTTGAAAAATATATCGGTGAAATGTGGGGCGTGAGGGAATAAATTTCGACAAAACAAGCGAAAAATCCACGCTTTTTCGAAAAAACAGCCTCAAAATTCGGGCAAATTCGATTTTTTCCTAAAAAATTATAAAAAAATTAACATTTTTCTATGATATTTTCTTGATTTCCTTGACAAGTGGATTTTCTTATGTTAAAATATAGTAAAAATAAACAATTTTTATTATTTTAAATTTTTAATTACTTATATTTTAAGGAGAAGAAAAATGCCTGAAATCAAGTATGAAGTAGTTGACAAAATCGGTATCGTTAGCGAAGGCAACAACGGCTGGAACAAAGAGCTTAATCTTATCAGCTGGAATGAAAGAGAGCCTGTTTACGATCTCCGTACCTGGTCTCCCGATCACGAAAAGATGGGCAAGGGCGTTACCATTTCGGTAGCAGAAGCAAAGGCTCTTCGTGATATGCTCAACGCACTTAATCTCGACTGATTACTTAACGAAAAGAATCACGTTTGCTCAAGGCGTGTAAGTGGGCAGGCGTGGTTCTTTTCATTAAGAACCGGCTCCAAAGCTCGGAGCTACAAGAGGTGATTATGAAAAACAAGAAAAAGAAAAACAAAAAGTGGATTCGTCCAAGGCATACCTTTGTACGCAATCTGCTTAACATAACCCTAGGTATTTATGCTCGTAAAAAATACGGCGTGAAAATCGAGAAGATAAAGGATTCAAACAAGCGTCCCTATCTTCTTCTCTACAATCACCAGACAGGATTTGACCAGTTCTTCATCGGAATGACCTGCAAACGTCCGGTATATTATCTGGCTTCCGAGGATATTTTCTCGATGGGCTTTCTTTCAAGGCTTATTGAGTTCCTTGTAAAGCCTATTCCAATAAAGAAGCAGACGACCGACCCAAGAGCAGTTATAAACTGCATTAAGGTTGCAAAGGAGGGCGGCACGATTGCCATAGCTCCAGAGGGCAACCGCACCTACTCGGGCCGTACCTGCTACATAAAGCCTACCATTGCCTCTCTTGCAAGACATCTTAACCTACCGATAGCCTTTCTAAAGCTTGTGGGCGGTTACGGTGTTCAGCCCCGCTGGAGCGACAAGGTGAGAAAAGGCGGTATGGAGGTCAAGGTCAGCCGTATAGTAGAGCCTGGGGAATATAAAGAATTGTCCGACGAGGAGCTTCTTTCGGTTATAAGAGAGGAGCTTTGGCAGGACGAGGCTTCGGCTGACAAGGAATATAAGAGCAGTTTCGCTGCGGAATATTTGGAAAGGGCGATATACGTTTGCCCCTATTGCGGTCTTTCGGAATTTGAGAGCCGCGGTGATACGATTTCCTGCAAACGCTGCGAAAAAAAGGTGAAATACCTGCCCACAACGGCTCTAAAGGGAGTGGGCTTCGACCTTCCCTTCAACTTTGTTGCCGACTGGTACGATTATCAGGAAAAATACGTAAGCGAACTTGACCTTAACGCTCTGCCCGATTCTCCCTTATATACCGAGGATTGCGTGTTTGACAGAGTTATAGTTTATAAGAAAAAAGAACCTATATATAAAAAGGCAAAAATATCTCTCTACAAAGATAAAATAACCGTTTCATCTGAAGAAAGCGAACTCACCTTCCCCTTTGACGAGCTTTCTGCAGTTTCGGTTCTCGGCAAAAACAAATTAAACCTCTACCATGGCAAGGATCTGTATCAGGTTTCGGGAAATATCCGTCTTTGCGCTCTTAAGTACGTCAACTTCTATTACAGATACTGTCACGTAACGAAAGGAGAAAATGATGCTTCATTTTTGGGAATCTAGTGTTTGGAGCTGGTTGCTCTTATTTTCAATTTTGCTTGGCAGCTTGCTTGTCGGAAACACTTTAAGACGTAAAATACCCCTTCTTAGAAATTCACTTATACCAACCTCGGTTATCGGCGGCGGCGTTCTGCTTATCGTAGCGGCAATTTATAAGCTGATTACAAAAGAGGTAATGTTCGATACCGCAGTTTTCGGCGGCGTGGGAACAGAAAATCTTGAAATTATTACATATCACGCTCTTGCTCTCGGCTTTATTGCTTCCTCGCTTAAAACCTCGGACAAAAAGCTTAACGGAGGCAGAGCTTCTGAAATCTTCAACACCGGTGTTACAACCGTATCAACCTATCTTCTTCAAGGTGTGCTTGGTCTTATAATAACAATCGCAGTTGCGGCATTCTTTATGCCCGACTTCTTTGCGGGAGCAGGTATACTTCTTCCCTTCGGCTACGGTCAGGGTACAGGTCAGGCTTTAAACTACGGTATAAAATACCAAAACCTTGAAGCAAATCCCTTTGTTGGCGGCAGCGACTTCGGTCTTGCCATTGCGGCTCTCGGCTTTATTTCTGCGGCTTTGGGCGGTGTTATTCACCTTAACATCAGAAAGGCAAGCGGAAGGCTCAACAAGTCCAAAAGAACCGACGGCAGCGACCAAAATGAAGCTGTTGAGCTGCCCGGTGAAATTCCTATGCAGGAAAGCATTGACAAGTTTACGATTCAGCTTTCTCTTATTGTAGTAGCCTACGTTATAGCCTACCTTATAATGTTCGGTCTCGGAGCGCTTCTTCCCGGAATGAGGGACACAATATACGGCTTTAACTTCCTGCTTGGCGTTATCGGAGCGCTTATAGTAAAATCGGCAATCAAGCTTCTTCGCAAAACCGGTCTTATGAGAAGACAGTACACCAACAACTTCCTTATGACCAGAACGAGCAACTTCTTCTTCGACCTTATGGTCGTTGCGGGCGTTGCGGCTATAAGACTTGATTCTCTCGAAAGCTATTGGAGCATTATCATCATTCTCGGAGTGTTTGGAGCGCTTTCTACCTACGCTTATCTTCGTTTTATCTCCAAAAAGCTCTTCTCCGACTACGAGGAAGAACAATTCCTTATGATGTACGGTATGCTGACGGGTACTGCAAGTACGGGAACTATTCTTCTTCGAGAAATCGACGGTGATTTCAAGACTCCTGCGGCAGATAATATGGTTTACCAGAATCTTCCCGCAATCGTTTTCGGCTTCCCCCTTATGATTATTGCCGACCTAGCGCCCACACAGCCTCTTCTCACTCTCGGAATCCTTTTTGCATTTTTCGTTGTGATGAATATTATTCTCTTCAGAAGCAAAATCTTCAAAAAGAGAAAAAAGAAGGGCAATAACTAATATATTTTATATATATATAATTATTGTAAGGTTTACCAAATTATGGCAGATAAATATACCGTAACAAGAATAGAGGGCGATTACGCATATCTAAAAAGAGAATCCGACGGCGAGGAGCTTTTTATCGCTCTTATGCTTCTTCCTCTCGGTGTGGATATCGGAAGCTCTTTGAAATACGAAAATTTCGAATTTGTTCTTGATTGATTTCGACACGGAATATTTTTCAAGAGTTCCAAGGCTGAAATCCCGGTTTCGAAAATTTCAAAGCTTAAATCATAGTTTGAAAAATTTCAAGGCTGAAATCCAAGTTTTAAAAATTTCAAGGCTGAAAGCCAAGTTTTAAAAATTTCAAAGCTGAAATCCAAATTTTCAAAGTTTCAGGGCTGAAATCGCATTTTTAAAAAATTTCAGGGCGGAGTATAATTCTCCGCCCTTTTTGTTATACTAAAAACGGAATAAATTTATTCCGGAAAGGTAAAGCAAATATGAAAAAGGACACGCTAATGCTCCTTAAAGAGTGCAACTCCGGCGTCAGAATGGGCGATGCGGCATTTTCAAAGGTTTTGCCTCGTGTCAAGGATGAGGAGTTAAAAAAGACTCTTCGAATAGGTCAAAATTCGAACAAGGCTATCGGTGAGGAGCTTCGTCAAAGGCTACGCTCTATGGGTGAGGACACCAAAACGGCTCATCCCTTAGCTCAGGCTATGAGCGAAATGAAAATTTCGGCAAAAATGCTTATGCCCTCCGACAAAGTCATAGCAACGCTTATGACAGACGGATGCGATATGGGTATAAAATACGTCAACAGCTATCTTAACGAGTACACCGCGGCTGACGAAGGCTCAAAAGACCTTGCAAAAAGGCTTATAGCCTCGGAAGAGTTTCTTGAAAGAAAACTGAGACCATACCTTTAAAAGAGAGGTGCTGTCGCATTTAGGCAGAACCAAGCAAAAAACGGTAGAAGTAAAGAAAATCTCTGCTTCTACCGTGATTTTTATTTTTCATAGAAAGCCAAGATTAAAACCTTGGTTTTCTCTCTTTTTTTGCTTAAATAGGGGTTTTTGCACACTATACTTTACAAAAACCCGAGTTATTCCTTTTTATTTCTTTTGTTTTCCTTTTCGTCAGATGACCTGATAAGCGAAAGAAGCTCGGAAATGAAAGCTCCCCTTTTTGCCTTTTCTTTCGGGGTTTCTCCCTCGTCGCCGAAGAGTCTATCCACTATAAGATGCAAAAGTCTGCCTATCCTCGCCCTTTTCCTTGCGTTAATGCCTTCGGCATAGAGAATAGAATCTCTGCCCTCGAAATCGGCATCTGCTCCTATAAGGACAGGGCAAAAGGTCTCTTCGGTACGCTTGGTTATAAAGTCGTCGCCAAATCCTCTTGCGAGAAGTCCGAAGGCAAAGCCAACGAGAGGAGAGCCGTCGGGCATACGCTCGACAAGTTCGTCAACTGCGTGGCTGTCGGGCAACTCGGACAGCTTCATTTTTATGGTATTTTCCGAGGGAATGGTAATTTGTATCATTCTGGTATTTGGAAGCTCGGGGAAAAGAAGCTCGATTTGAAATTCCCTCTCTCCGCTCTTTGCCCGTCTTGCTTCTCCTATGGCTTTTACGATATATTTTTCGCCGCGGAAGTCGAGAATACATTCTTCGTAGCCGTAAAGACCTACCTTTATATCGTATTCAACACCGCTTTCGATAACCGAAAGATAAAGAGACTCTCCCGATTTCCATATTTTCACCCTTTCGATAAAGGAGTGGAGATTATTTTGCATACTCCTTACGAAAAGGGGCAAAAGTCCTACCGAGTTTTCGGCAAAAAGATAGCTACCGAGAACGTCTTTCCAGCGGTCGTCAAAGCGTCCGCTTTCCTTCAAACCCAACCGATACATAAATCCACGCTCTTTTTTTAGCGGTCTTACCGCCATACGGCTGTCAAAGAAGCTATGCTCCTTTTCGTAAAGCGTTCTTACGTCTGAACGGTGAAGTGTGTCCTTGGTTTTTCCAAGCAGATATTTTCTGAGTATAGCGAGAGAGGGGCTTTCGGAGAACATTTCGTTGTTGCCCGATTGAATTACGGCAATAGTTTCCTCTTCCGGCCATATCCAAACGTTTTGACCGAGCATACCGTTGTAAAGTATCTCGCCTCTTTCCGATGCCCAGATATGATAACCGTAGCCGTATTTCACACCGGTTTCTTTAGGTGTGGAAATTATCCTTGTGCTTTTTTCTATCCATTCCTCGGAAATTATCCTTTTTCCGAAGAAAACGCCCTTATAAAGAGCAAGACAGCCGAGCTTTCCCCAGGATTCGGCAGAAAGATAAAGTCCCCAACCGCCCTTTTCGCAACCCTCAGGGCCTATTTCCCAAAGGTAATTTTCAATACCCAACGGTGAAAAAATTCTTTCCCTTACAAGCTCACCAAACTGTCTACCCGAAATTCTCTCGGCAATTCTTGCAAGGATATACGAGTTCATACTGTTATAGCTGAAATTTGTTCCTGGAATGAATTTTACTGCCGAAAGGAAGAAGGTTTCCGTCCAACTGCTTTCGGTGACAGCTCCCGCCTCGGAAAAGTCAACGCCGGCGCGCATTGTGAGAAGATGCTCAACGGTGATAAGAGGAAAACGGCGGTCCTTGTATTCAAGTTCGGGGAAAACGTCGATAAGCCTTGCGTGAAGGTCGAGCTTTCCCTCGTCGTAAAGAGTTCCAAGCAACAGCGACGTCACCGATTTTGACATTGAGTGGGAGAGGTGGTAGAGGTTGACGTCGTATCCCTCTCTTGAACATTCGGCAATAACCTGACCTCGGCGAAGCAGAAGCAGGTTATGTATATTTGCGCATTTTTCCCCCTCCAAATCGGAGAGCATAGCGCAAATACGCCTTGATGAAATTCCCTGCTTTTCGGGTGTTGAACGGTGGAAGAATCTACGCTCGGAAGAGCTTACCTCGCATTTTTGGGGATAATAGGGTATTACCGACGAGCTTTCCTCCAACGCTCCGAGATAAAGGGAGGTTAACAGGTCTACGGAACGCTTTTTCCACTTTTCCATAAAACTAAAACCTCCCTTTTTCTATTATTTATTGCAAAAAGACTAAATTCTATACAAGCTGTGAGAAAATAAGGTCAAACAAAAATCCAAAGATACTTCCTGCCGACACAAGAACGGCTATCACCCAAAGATTTTCCTTTAAAGCCTTATTTACTCTGAACAAAACGAGAAGCCCCACTCCCGCAGAAGAGAAAAGTCCCGCCATCATCGTTCCCGCGCCGATAATACCGCCGGTATAAAGTCCGGTAAGAGCTACCGAAACCGCGCAGTTGGGAATAAGTCCCACAATGGCGGAGATAAGGTGGCTTATAAAGGGTATTCCCCTTACCGCCTCGGCAATTGCCGACAGGTCGGCAAAGAACATAAGGGCGTTAAGTCCGAGAGTTACCAAAAGCACGAAGAGGGATATTGTCAGAGTATGGTGGAATGCCGAATAGAATATTCCTCTTTCGCAGTGGCAGTTGTCCTCGTCACAAATAGCGTCAATATTGATTTCCTCTCTGCCCTTGTTCATAATACGAAGAACAAAATCAATAAGGAATCCCGCAAGAACGCCGCAAAGAGTCTTATATCCCAAAATAAGAGCTATTTTTCCGCCGCTCATACCCCCCGAAATGAGTATCGGAAGCATTTCGTCGGAGGTGGAGAGGAATACCGCAACGAGAGTGCCGATGCTGACGACTCTTGCGGCATAAAGGTTAGCTGCCGCCGCAGAAAATCCGCATTGAGGCAAAGCGCCCAGAGCGCCGCCCGCAAGAGGGCCGAGAGTACCTGCGCGTTTCATAAAGCCCGAAACCTTGTCCGATGCCTTATGCTCGATAAATTCCATTAAAAGATATGTTAAAAAGAGAATGGGCAGAAGCTTTAGAGTATCAAGAAGTCCGTGAAGAAAAACCTCGGACAAAATCTCCGAAAAAAGTCCGCCCTCTCCCGAATGTGTATGTAAAAGAGCCATTTATTTTCCTTTTTTATTTTTATTTAACATTATTCCACTATATATAATATAACTTTCCTCTTGATTTGTCAAGGAATTTTTCTCAAAGTAATTATGTCGAATTTTTAACTTTTTTAAAAATCTATTGACTGTAAAATTCGGTTGGTGTATAATTATTTTTAGAAAAATTTACCTTTAAGGATTATAAATATGCTGAAAAGATTTATAAGCTACTACAAGCCTCACAAGGGTATGTTTGCCCTTGATATGTTGGCTTCTCTTCTCATTTCGCTTATCGGAATGGTATATCCCGTAGTTACCAACAAAATGCTAAACGACTACTTCCCGAACAAAATGTACAGAGCGGTGGTTATTGGGGGAATTATCGTTCTCATTCTCTATCTTGCAAGAATGCTTCTTCGCTATTTCGTGCAGTATTACGGACATATTATAGGCGTAAAAATGCAGTCGGCTATGCGTCAAGACCTTTTTAACCATCTGCAAAAATTGCCCTTTAAGTATTACGACAACAACGAGACCGGAAGAATTATGACAAGAATAACCAGCGACCTTTTCGAGGTTTGCGAGCTTGCTCACCACGGCCCTGAAAACCTGCTTATAAGTGCGGTTATGATAATCTTCTCTTTCGTTTATCTCTTTACGATAAACCCCTATCTTACTCTTATAATTTTTGCCTGCGTGCCTATTCTTATTTTCGTTGCCGCAAGGCTCAGAAAGGCTATGCGTTCCGCCTTTGACGACCGCAGAAAGAGCAACGCAACCATAAATGCGGCGGTTGAAAGCAGTATTACCGGCATAAGAGTCACCAAGGCTTACACCAACTCCGAAAAAGAGGTTGAAAGATTTGCCGAGGGCGACCGCCAGTTCGTTGACTCTTCAAGAAGAGCCTATGACGCTATGGCGAAGTTCCACGCATCGACCTCATTTATAACCGACATTTTCAACGTATTTATCCTTATTGCAGGCGGTATTTTCCTCTTTAGAGGAGATATTTCCTTTGGCGATTATTCCACCTTTATCGTTTCGGTAAACCTCTTTATCAGCCCTGTGACAACTCTTATCGGCTTCGTTGAGCAGTTCCAAAACGGCACGAGCGGCTTTAAAAGATTTGTTGAAATCCTTGAAGAAGAGCCTGAAAAGGACAAAGAGGGAGCAATTCCCTTAAGCGACGTTCGGGGCGAGATTGAATTTAAAAATCTTTCGTTCTCATATACCGACGAAAAGCAGATTTTGAAGAACATAAGCCTAAAAATCGAGGTTGGCAAAAAACTTGCTCTCGTTGGCCCGTCGGGCGGCGGTAAAACCACCCTTTGCCACCTGCTTCCCGCCTTTTACGAGCCGAAAGAGGGGGAGGGAGATATTCTTATTGACGGAAAGAGCCTTAAAACTCTTACAAAAGAGTCGGTAAGAAAAAATATAGGCATCGTTCAGCAGGACGTTTTCCTCTTCGTTGGCACTATCCGCGACAATATTATGTACGGCAGACCCGACGCTACCGAGGAAGAAATGATAGAAGCGGCAAAGAGAGCGAATATACACAATTACGTTTCCACTCTCGAAAAGGGATACGACACCGAAATAGGCGAACGCGGCGTTAAGCTTTCGGGCGGACAGAAGCAAAGGCTCAGTATTGCAAGAGTCTTTCTTAAAAATCCCGCTATCCTTATTCTTGATGAAGCTACAAGCGCTCTCGACAACACCACCGAAATGCTTATTCAAGAGGCTCTTGACGAGCTTTGCCGCGGCAGAACGACCATTGTCGTAGCTCACAGACTTTCAACGGTCAAGGGAGCTGACGAAATTGCCGTAATTTTAGACGGTGAGGTCACCGAAAAGGGTACTCACGAGGAGCTTATTGCAAAGGGCGGCAAGTACAAGGAGCTTTATTCTCTCCAGTTCCGCGAGGAAGATTGATTTTTTGAAAACATTTATTGAAAACTGATTTTTTGAAAAATATTTATTGAAGACTGATTTTCTGAAAACATTTCTTTTTAAGAGGCTGAGTCATTAAGAATTCAGCAAAATCAACGATTTTAAAGCGAAAATAATAAAATATGCTGAATTCTTAATGCGAAGCAGCTTTCGGGGCTATCTTGATTTAGAGCAGAAATCGCCGAATGCAACCGAGAGGCGTATATGTATACGTCGGAGGGCGCAGTCGGAGATAGAAAAAGAGCATAAAAAAGGAGAAATTCAAAGAATTTCAACCTTATAAACTAAAATTATAAAAAGTTAGAGCAAGGATGCC
>JAZTXO010000055.1:0-1602 GCA_045636445.1 Eubacteriales bacterium
GTATTAGCAACATCAGAGTATTCATCTCCATCTACGATCACCGCAAACAGCGCCTTGTTATCTTTATAGTAATTTTCGTCATTCTCGTTGAAATTTACAGTAAGAACGTTGGGAATATTTTTGATGATATTCTGTATTTCTTTAGCGGTATCGACGTCAACGTCCTCGACCATTACCTGAATATCACCCGTCATTCCGAATTCTTCTTCAATTATATTAAGTGATATCTTTGTCTCGGTATCCTCGGCAAGATAATCGGAAATATTGTAGTTTATATTTACTTTACTCGTAATAAGAACACTGACTATTGCAGCTGCAACAAAAATCAGCAAAACTATATATCTTTTAAATTTTAAAGAAGTCTTATTCATTTTTACCTCCCTTTATCATCAGTTATGCAAAAAGACGGACTGTAAACGGTCCGTCTTTCTCTGAAAAAGTTATTTATGAAATATCTTAAAGTGCTTCAAGGTATTTCAAAAGCTCCTCAAAATCACCCGATGGGCCGCCCCATTCGAATTTGTCAGATTCAATTATATGATCTGTTACAAGAAAGCAGGAAAGTCCCGCCTTCGATGCCCCCATCATGTCTTCGGTAACGTCGTTACCTACCATAAGACATTCCTCGGGAGCAATGCCGATACGCTCACATATCGATAAGTAATACTGTGGATTGGGTTTTGTAAAGCAATCGCTTTCATAATCGGTTATCAGCTCAAAATCATCAGCAGAAAGACCTATCCACGAGAGCCTTGTTACCTGCGCATTTTTCGGAAACACGGGATTTGTAGCCAAGATCACCTTTCTCCCATTTTGTGCCGCAAGCTCAACGGCTTTTGGCGCAAGAGGATTTTCCGATGTAAACCGCTTTGCCGCTTGAAATTCGTTATCATAAAAGGCATCGGAAGCCTCAAGGAATCCCGCTCTGCTCTTGCCCGTGAATTTCTCAAACGCTAACCAGAATAATTCCTTATTAGTCGTGCTTCCGTCGTTTTTATACATAGCCTTAACGCCTGCCCAAACCGAATTTATAATCGTTTCGGGTTCAAGTCCCAAGGGTGAAAGCTTTCCTGCAAGCATTCCAAGATAGCCCTTGGCAAAGCTATTAACATCCATAGGAAGCAAGGTTCCGTCGAGGTCATAAAATACTGCTTTTATCATAACATCACCTCTAAATCAAAAAAACGGGTACGATAAGGATCGTACCCAAACGTGTTCACAGAAAACCGGATAAAGCTAAGTGGAGTAGAAACAGAACTCAAGTAATATCAAAAATCGTAAACTTGAAACTGGTTAGTTCAAGCCCTCGGTCTATTAGTATCGGTCAGCTAAACACATTACTGTGCGTACACCTCCGACCTATCAAACTTGTAGTCTGCAAGTGACCTTACCAACTCGAAGTTGGAGGGATATCTAATCTTGAAGCACGTTTCACGCTTAGATGCCTTCAGCGTTTATCGCAACCGCACGCGGCTACCCAGCTATGCCCTTGGCAGAACAACTGGTGCACCGGAGGTGCGTCCGACCCGGTCCTCTCGTACTAAGGTCAGCCCTTCTCAAATATCCAACGCCCACGACAGATAGGGACCGAACTGTCTCACG
>JAZTXO010000056.1:0-8199 GCA_045636445.1 Eubacteriales bacterium
GAGCATCCGTGAGGGAAGCCGTTATATCCGGTTGAAAGTATTCTTTTGGAGCTGTCAACAATGCAAGCTCCTACCTGGGTTGAGGGATCTTTCGATCTCTGGGCTGCAAGAAGAGCAACGCCCATAAAGTATTCGTCCCAGGATATGTATCCTTCTCTTTTATCCATAATTCAACTCCAAAATACATTTTTTAACATTATACCATAAAATCATCTATGTGTCAACAAGTAATTTAAGGGGGCAAGATTTATGAAAACAGAATACGAAAAATGCAGTCTTTGCGCCAGAAAATGTCTTGTTGACAGAAGCGTTAAAAACGGATTTTGCGGCTTTGGTATCGAGCCGTACATATCCTATTACTCTTTACATAAATGGGAAGAGCCTCCGATTTCAGGGGAACAAGGCTCAGGAACAATCTTTTTTGACGGATGCTCACTTGGCTGCGTTTTTTGTCAGAATCGCAAAATATCTCGCGGCAGAAACGGAATAAAGCTTTCCGTCGAGGAGCTTTCCGAAATTATGCTGAAGCTTCAAGCGGCCGGTGCTCATAATATCAACTTTGTTACTCCGACGCATTTTTTGCCGTCTGTGAGAGAGGCAATAATTACTTCAAAGCAAAAGGGCCTTTCGATCCCGATTGTTTACAATACGGGAAGCTATGATAATGTCTCCGCCTTGAAAACACTTCGGGGACTTGTGGATATTTATCTTCCGGATTTTAAATTTTACACCGAGAAAACGGCAAAAAAATATGCCGCAGCGGCAGATTATCCCAAGGTTGCAAGACTTGCGATTGATGAAATGGTAAATCAATCTCCCACTTTGGAATTTGATGCTCGGGGAATAATGAAAAGGGGCGTAATTGTGAGAATTCTTCTTTTGCCGGGCCATGTTGCCGAAGCAAAGCTTATTCTTAGCTACCTGTATTCAACCTATGGCAACAATATATACGTGAGCCTTATGAGTCAGTATACTCCGATGGAGGGAATGGAGTCTCCTCTTAACAGAAAGGTAAGCTCCGAGGAATATTCTCAACTTCTCGATTACGCAGAGCGTATCGGTGTGACGAATGCATTTATTCAAGAGGGTCAGGCTGCATCGGAGAGCTTCATACCTCCGTTTGTGTCCGGTGCGGACGTATCCAAAATAATTTTGAAATAAAAAAGAGAAAAGCAACAAGCTTTTCTCTTTTTTTGTGAGTTTAAACTTTTGTTTTTTTAGCTTTTTTCAGTGCTTTGTCACGAAGACGGTAATCGCGGGAGCGACGTTTTTTTACAATCTCGGAATAGATTGCCCATACAAGCACCGCAAGAATCAAAGCACCGCTTGTAAGATGTACCCAAAGCTCCGAAGTTCCGTGTATCTTAAGATCCTCCCAGAGCGAATTCGTGTATCTTTGAATTTCGGGAGTGAAGTTTCGGTATATCGGATTGTGAGCGTATTCATAGTCGATGTCGGTTTCGTAGAGCAGAGCAAAAATATTTCTTGCCTTTTCCTCAGCCTCTGCTATTTCTTCATCGGTAGGATTTTCTTCATCCTCGGGGTCGAGGAAGAAATCATAGACTAAACTATCGAAGTACTCATTGTTACTATCAACGTACTTTGGATCATGTGCGGGGTCGTAAACGTATCGGCTAGGTGATGAGTAGCCGAGATAAGTTGCGTTTGCAATAGCAGCTTCCGGTGAAAGCATGAAATTGATATATTCCATGGCAATATCCGGATTTTTTGAGGAAGTTGGAATACAGAATGCGTCGACGAAAACGTTTGTTCCTTCTTTCGGATAATAAAAGGCAAGGTTGTCGTTTTCGGAATACATCGTTACAAAGTCACCGACGAAATAGGTTGCAATTGCTGCGGATTCACCGGTCATTTTGTCAAAGATTTCGTCGTTTACGTATCCTTGAAGATATGGTTTTTGTTCTTTCAAAAGTTCAAGTGCTTTGTCCCAATCCTCTTTGTTTTCGGAGTTTATGTCAATGTTTTTCCAATACATTGCAGTTCCGAAAGCATCTCTGGGGTTGTTGAACTGAAGGATCTTACCCTTGTATTTTGGATTCCAAAGGAGCGACCAGCTACCGTTAACATCCTCTTCGTCAACCATAGTGGTGTTGTAAATTACACCGGTGCGACCGTAGGTGTAGGGGACAGAGTATTCGTCGTTAGGGTCAAAGGAGTTGCCGGTGTAGTCGGGATTTATACTGTCTCTGTAAGACTCACCCTTAAGACCGTCCCAATCAAGGGGGAGAAGCATACCCTCGGAAATAAGCTTTTCTATCATATAGTCCGAAGGGCAGATAACGTCGTATGAACCGGAGCCGCTTTTGAGCTTGCTGTACATATCTTCGTTAGTGGGGTAATTGGTGTAATTGATTTTAACCTTCACACCGCCGTATTTGTCTGAAAGATAGGTGTTGAAATACTCTTCAAATTCAAAGTTCGTGTCGTAAGAATCGTCCGAACCGTCTGAAATATATTCACCCCAGTTGTATACGTTGAGTGTGATCGTTTTAGCGTTGCTTTTGCAAGATGTAAATGCGAGTAATGCAATAACAGAGACAAAAAACAGAGCAGAAAGTTTCTTCATCTTTTTCTACCTCCGTGCTTCTTAACTTCTCCCTTGTCCCTTTTCATGTTGGAAATCAAGAGAAGAATGAATACAGCAAATACGATAAGCGTCGAGAGCGCGTACATATCCGGAGTAACCTTCTTCTTGGTCATCGAATAAATAAGAAGGGGAAGCGTCTGGAAGTTTGACGAGCCGACGAAATATGAAATAACGAAGTCGTCAAGAGAGAGTGTGAATGCCATTGTAAGTCCGGAAATTACACCGGGCATAATGTTGGGAAGCTTAACCTTAAAGAATGCTTGCAAGGGAGTGCAACCGAGGTCAAGAGCAGCCTCCGAAAGTGAATCGCCAAGCTCGTTTATTCTCGGTAATACCGAGAGAATAACGTAGGGAAGACAGAAGGTCACGTGAGCTATAAGCATTGCGCCAAAGCCTATTGTCTCGTATTCAAGGCGTAAAAATCCGGCAACCGCAACAAAGAAGAGCATCATTGACATACCGGTAACTATTTCCGGATTCATCATAGGAATGTTGCTTACCGAAATAATAGTTCTTTTTGCAAACTTGTTCTTCATTTTGTAGATTCCTTCAGCTGCCGCCGTGCCGATTATGGTAGAGATAACCGAGGAAAGGACTGCGAGAATCAAGGTGTTTCTTAGAGCTGTGAAGGTTTCCGCTGAAGAAAACAGCTCTTTGTACCATTGCAGACTAAATCCGGTGAAGTTTGCAGTGCTTGAATCGGCGTTGAAAGAAAACAGTATTAACGTTAAAATCGGGATATAAAGTATGGCAAAAACGATTGCCAAGTAGATTCTCCATGCATATTTTCTCATAAGATAATACCTCCGTCGTCTCCGTCGGAATCGGTGAATTTATTCATTATCGCGAGAGAGATAAGAATTAGTATCATCATAACGAGAGATATTGCAGCGCCTACATTTCTTGCGCCGTTAAGGAACTGACGTTCAATGGTATCTCCGATAAGCTCGAACGTTCCGCCGCCAAGCTTCTGAGATATGTAGAAGGTGCTGATGCAGGGAACGAGTACCATTGTAACACCGGAGATGATTCCGGAGCTTGAAAGAGGGAGAATAACCTTTGTCATAACCTTGATGGGACTGCATCCCAGGTCACTTGCAGCTTCCCACATATGCTTGTCTATCTTGGAAACGCAGGTGTAAATAGGGAGAACCATGTAGGGAAGGAAATCGTACACCATACCGAAAATAACAGCGCCTTTTGTTCCGACAAAGTGGAAAATCGGATCGCTTGTATTAAAAAGCTTCATAAGAATCGAATTAACGAAGCCGCCGTCATCAAGAAGCGCCATTATAGAATAGGTTCTGATTAGCAGGTTTGTCCACATGGGAAGCATAAGCATTAAAATGAAGATCTTCTGGTGCTTTGGCTTAGATCTTGCAATTGCGTATGCCAGGGGATAACCGACTAAAAGACAGATAAATGTAGCTATTACGGCTAGTTCAAATGATGTTAAAAATACGGGGAAATAGTCCTTCAGCGCAACGATGTTCCAAAGTGAAAATGCTCCGGATTCGTCGGTAAAGGCGTAAAACAAAACTATCAGTAGCGGTAAAACAATAAAAAGTATTGCCCAGAAAATATGCGGTGCCGCAGCGATAGAATGCATTAACGAGCGTTTTTTATTCATTTCACATATAATAACAGGATAATAACCTGTTTTGGCTTTCTTTAAAATTCTTCGACGGCGTCTGCGTCGGAAATGTAGTCCATCTCATCGGAGAAGGAAGAGTAGTCACCGAACATACCGGAATACTTGGATTTTTTCATAACGTGTATTGCTTCGGGTTCGATGTATAGACCGATAAATGCATCGGGTGCAACGTAGTCGGTGGATTGTATCATCCACTTGAATCCTTTAATATCAACGATGATTTCGTAATGAACACCCTTAAAGGTTACTGCGGTTACCTTGCCGGTAAGCATTCCTTTTTCCGGCTCAACAACGTCAACGTCCTCGGGACGAACAACAACGTCAACCGCTTCGTTTTGGTCGAATCCGCCGTCCACGCAATCGAAAACGTGAGAGGAGAACTTGACACGCTTGTCCTCGAGCATGATTCCGTCAACGATATTACTTTCACCGATGAAATCGGCAACGAATGCGTTTTTCGGTTCATTATATATATCGGTAGGAGTTCCGATCTGCTGGATTTCTCCGTCGGCGATTACGACGATCGTATCGGACATCGAAAGAGCTTCCTCTTGGTCGTGAGTTACGTAAATAAACGTAATGCCAATTTCCTGCTGAATTGATTTAAGCTCGTTTTGCATATCCTTACGAAGCTTCAGGTCCAATGCTCCGAGAGGTTCGTCAAGAAGAAGAACCTTCGGGTGAGAAATGAGAGCTCTTCCGATTGCAACACGTTGCTGCTGACCGCCGGAAAGAGTGCTTACGCTTTTGTTTTCAAATCCGGAAAGCTTGACCATAGAGAGCATTTCGGTTACTCTGGCTTTTATTTCTTCTTCACCGAGTTTTTTTAGTCGAAGAGGGAAAGCTATGTTTTCGTAAACGTTAAGGTGAGGGAAGGGCGCGTATTTCTGGAATACGGTATTTATGTGACGCTTGTATGCAGGAACGTCGCTAATTTCCACTCCGTCAAAATATAGAGTTCCTTCGTCAGCCGTTTCAAATCCGCCGATGATTCTGAGAGTTGTGGTTTTTCCGCAACCTGAAGGACCGAGAAACGTAATGAACTCTCCGTCTCTTATATACAGATTCATCGAATCTATAACCTTTTCTCCATCGTACGATTTTGAAATTCCTTTTAATTCAATGAGTTTATCCATTGTAAAAATCTCATGTCCTTTCCCAAGCGGTTACCCGCCTTTATTTGTCACAAACACACGAAAATGTTTTAATAGTGTCGACAGCGATAATTATAACAAAAAGAATTATGATTTGCAATAGTTTTTACATAATTTTTTTTCTTTTTTTTTCGCAATTAGCCGTGATTAGGTCTGTTTGAGTATGTTTTTTTGAAGAAAATACGAAAAAATCTCTGTAAATCTCGTTTTTTCTCTTTTTTACTCGCTAAAACTCGAAAAAACCGTTTTTAAGGCCTTCTGCGATCTCGCGTATAAGCGAAACGATGAAAAGTCCCGCCATCCAATACGACGAACCTATCCTTGTCACAATGTAAAGGGATACAAATGTAAATATTACCAATAAGTGGAAGGAAATCAAGTTGAGAATGGGTAGGATTTTGTCTTCTTTACCGATGTGATAGGACAGGGAAAGAATTATTCCGTACCCGTCGTATCCTTTTATTGGCAACAAATTCGATGCGGCTGTTGCAAGGCTTATGGTTGTAAACAACTGTTTAATATATGTATCGATAAACGGTGTCGCAAGAAAGAGAGGAATTGTTAATAAATTAAACAGCGGGCCTCCGAAATATAAAAAAACATCCGAGAGGTAAGAGGCGTGCAGACTTTTTTTCATTCTGAAACCCGAAAGAGTGGTTCGAAGGCGAATTTTTGATTTGGGATTTGACGTTAGTTGTATTGCGTGACCGAGCTCGTGGATCAAGGCGCAGAGGATTGTGACAAAGGCGACAGGGATATCATCAAATCCGAAAATAAGCAAAACCCAAAATAAAGAGGGGAGAAAACCGAGCAAACGGTTGATATTTTGTAAAAAAAAGCGTTCTGATTTGTGATTATGCATAAAAAAAACCGGCTTTCAATGTGCAAAAAGCAGAAAACGCAAAAAAATGCGTTAAATCCTTGAAATTTTATCTGCTTTATGTTAAAATTATATTACCTTATATAAAGGGAAATTCCCGTGAAGGAGAGAAAAATGAAAAATTGGATTAAAGTATTGCTTGCGGTATTGCTTGTGGTAACTTGTATGTTCTCATACGCAGCCTGCAACAACAGTTCCGACGACAAGAACGCCGGAAACGATCAGGCGGCTGATCAGACTCCTGATAAAGACAATAACGGAAATGGAGATAACACCGGAAATGGTGGAAATAATGACTCCAACGTTCCCGTTGCTCCCGAAGAGCCTGAAGAGCCCATAGACGGCATTAAAATTAACTTCTACTACAGCTATACAGCTCAGGTAGTTAACGAGAATGACAGAACTCAGATTAAGAATGAGCGTGTACTCGTTAAATCTATAACTGTTCCTTATGAAAACACCGGATGGAGCGATAGCTTGCTTGAAGCAAAGAACGCTCTTACTTACAACGGTTATAAGTTTGCTTGCTGGTATCCCGAATGGGACGAGGAAACACAGACCGGTTGGGACAGAAAGTCTAAGCCTCAGAAGGCTGTTGGCGATCCCTTCGCTTTCGAGGGTGATATTATGGAAGATATCAACCTTTACGGCTTCAAGGGCGACATTGCCGGCGAAGATATCAAGTGGGATATCGTTTATAACTATCAGACCGATGCAGCTATTGTTGATCCCGAAGATCGTACTGAGGGAAGCGCACTTGTTACCTTCGTAACTCTCAGCAAGTCTTCTAATATCACCACTAAGGTTTCTCTTGCTGCAATCGAGGTTGGTGCAAACGGTTGGACCGAAGAGCTTATTGCTGCAAAGGATGCTCTTAAGTTTGATGGCCGTGGATTCACTGCGTGGTATGCAGATTGGAACTTCGATACTATGAATGGCGCAGGTGATGCGTATGCATTTACCGAAGCTCCCGCTGACGGTCTCGTTCTTTATGGTGTGCTTGATACCGAGGGTGATGCCGATGATGAAACCACACAGAAATCCAAGGTTTCCGTTGTTCTTAACCTTAAGGGTAGCGGTGAAATGTTCGACTTCGCTAACAGAAGCGAAATTGATGTTCCTTGGTTTGCATATAAGGATGACATTACCGACGTTGTAATGGACGACCGTATTGAGTACATAGGTTCTAATGCTTTCGCTAAGCTTACCGCTCTTAAGAATTTTGATTTCTCTGATTCTTTGACTAAGATTGGAAACTATGCATTCTATGAAACCGACAGTAACTCCTTCAAGACTCTTAGACTTCCTGAAAAGGTATCTGTTGTTGGCGCTAACGCTTTCGCAAGCACTAAGCTTCGTCAGGTAATTCTTAATGAAGGTCTTACAGTTCTTTCCGAGCGTGCATTCTACGGTTCTAACAAGATTAAGTACGTCGTTGTTCCTTCAACTCTTACAACCGTAGCTAACGGTGCATTCCATCCCGGTGGAACAGGTTCATCCAATGCTACTCACGCTCTTGCTAAGGTTTACTACAAGGGAACCAAGGCTGATTTCGTTAAGAACGTTAAGGTTGCTATTGATAACGAGTGGTTCAATGAAATTCCTTCCATATATTCATACGTAGAAAAGAATGAAGATACCGTAGTTGCTCTTGATAGCCTTGCTTGGTATTTTGTAGAGTCTGAGGGTGTTGTTTTCCCTGCTCAGTACAGCTATGCAATTAAGTATAAGATCAGCGGTAACCTCGTTCCTATCGCAGAGGACTACGTTCCGATTCTTCCTAAGATCGATCCCGAGACCGGTGAACAGGAAATTGGCGAAGACGGTCCTATATTCGAGGGCGTTGTAACCAAAGCTAATATGGACTTCCAGGCTACACTTATAAGTCGGATCGTAGCCATGT
>JAZTXO010000057.1:0-8541 GCA_045636445.1 Eubacteriales bacterium
GAGCCTACAACAGACATGGAGTAAGGAATAACATACATAGTTCTTCCCTTGTAAGAGCCATCATAGAGCTTAGAAAGCTTTGCATAGCACTCCTTGGGATCCATCCAGTTGTTGATGTTACCTGCATCTTCCTTCTTGGAAGTACAGATAAAGGTTCTGTTCTCAACACGTGCTACGTCGTTGATAGCAGTTCTGTGAAGGTAGCAGTTAGGAAGCTCCTTCTCGTTGAGCTTAATGATCTCACCGGTGCTGCAAGCCTCTGCTCTAAGAGCCTCTGCCTGCTCGTTGGTACCGTCGATAAGCACGATGTTCTCGGGCTTAACAAGGTCTACCATTTCGGCAATCCAAGCGTCAACGAACTTGTTGTTTGTAACGTTTGTGTTCATAGGTCTATTTCTCCTTAAAATAATTATTTACTTATACATGCGAAAAAACCAACTTTTCACGAATACATTATATCACAAAAGAAAACGATTTGCAACAGTATTTTTAAATAAATTAATTAATTTACAAATATTTCTTTAAAATAACATAAAAACCGCCTGCCAAAAAGGCAGACGGTAAAGAATTAATATTTAGGCAAGTCAATTTTGTAGTATTTATTGTCCTTAAACGAAACGATAAAAGCACCGTTACAAGCGTTGAACCGACATTCACCGCCCTGGCTGTTTTGCTCGTATTTCCAGGTTTCGCCGGGCTGATGGCAGGTATGAAGATGCATTTGCATAGAATGATACATAATTTCCACTCCTTATTTCGATTATATAACAACCTTTTATTATATTATATCACAAGAAGAGCCATTTTTGTATAAATATATTCCAAAAATTTATAAATCAGATTTTCTTTTCAAAATGCATTTTTTGAAATTTTTATCGAACTTTGTTTCCTTTTGTCGAAGTATCTTGTTTTATTTGCAAAATTGGTAAATTTTACCATTTTTAAGGCGATTTATTCGTTTATTTTTTTACTAGTTTACCTCTTGTTTTTCTCTGCTTTTTGTGATAAAATGATGTTGTTCGTGAAAATTACCAAATTTTACCAATTTTACATCAAATAAGGAGATTAACAATGGAAAAAAGTGCAAAAATTTTAATTTGCGACGAAAGCAGAGAGGAAAGGAACGCTCTCGTAGATTCTTTAAGAAAAGAAGGTTATCATACAGTCGATGCGGCTGAATGCGGCGAAGAAGCTACCAAAATGCTTGGAGAATTAAACTACGATCTTGTAATTGTAGATCTTTGGATCTCGGGAATTGACGGAATAGGACTTATTCGCTCGGCAAAAAAATATGCGAAAGGCAATCTTCCCTCTTTTATCCTTACCTCATCCATAAACAAGCAGAGCTTACTTATAGAAGCATCCGACGCAGGTGCGGATATGTGTTTGCTCAAGCCTTATGATATGTCATCAATGCTATCCCATGTAAGAACTCTAGTAAAAATGAGAAACGGCAACAAAAATATCGTAAGCGACCCTGTAACCGACATGGAAGCTCAGGTTACCAAAATAATCCACCAAATTGGTGTTCCCGCACATATAAAAGGCTATCAGTATTTACGCACCGCAATACTTATGACCATAGAGGACAATGATATAATCAATGCAGTTACGAAAATTCTCTATCCTACGGTTGCTAAAAAATATCAGACTACTACATCACGTGTTGAAAGAGCTATACGACACGCAATCGAGGTTGCTTGGGACAGAGGTGACGTAGATACACTAAACTCCTATTTTGGATATACAATTCAAAACAGCCGCGGAAAACCGACAAATTCGGAATTTATTGCAATGATTGCCGACAATTTAAGATTAAAATATAAATGCGTTGCAAGCGTAAAATAAAAAAGAGGCACCGAAATCGGTGCCTCTTGCCAATATTATATTAATTATTGTAGCTTCTTCTGCCTTCCATAGCACGGTAAAGCGTTACCTCGTCGGCATATTCGATATCACCGCCAACCGGAATACCGTAAGCAAGACGGGAGACCACAACGTCGTATGATTCAAGAATACGTGCAAGATATGCAGCAGTAGTGTCTCCGGACGGAGTGGGGTTTGTTGCAATGATAATCTCATCAACCGCACTGCTTTCTATTCTCGAAACAAGCTCCTTGATCTTAAGATCATCGGGTGTTATGTTATCAAGAGGCGATAAAGCTCCCCCCAAAACGTGATACAATCCGCGATAACCTCGAATACGCTCCATAACCATAACGTCTTTTGGGTTTTCAACTACACAAATCACCGAAGGATCTCTTCCCGGATTTCTGCAAATCTCGCATCCTTCCTCATTTGCCGAAAGACCAAAGCAAGTCGGGCATTTATAAACGTCCCTTTTAACTCCGTTTATGGAATCAGCAAATCCAGCAGCCTCTTCCTCTGTAAAATTGAGAGTTGCAAAGGCATATCTCGCTGCGGTTTTTGCTCCAACACCGGGGAGTTTTCGAAACTCCTCGATAAGTCTTTGAATCGGTGCTATATATTCAGCCATGGTTTAGAACAAACCGGGCATTCCAATATTGCCCGTGATCTTCTGCATTTCCTCAGCAGAGATGCTTTCCACCTTCTTTATAGCCTCGTTTACAGCAGCAACAACAAGGTCCTCGAGAGTCTCGGGATCATCAGGATCAATAACCTCGGGATCTATTTTAATAGAGAGAAACTCCTTCTTTCCATTAATTTTAGCTTGAACGACTCCGCCACCTGCAGAAACTTCATATTCACGAGCCTCAAGCTCTTCCTGCTTTGCAGCCATATCCTCCTGCATTTTCTGAGCCTGCTTAAGCATCGCTTGCATATTTGATGGGCCGCCGCCCACACCCTGAGGTAATCTTACTTTCATATTATAATCCTTTCTTGGTTAATTATTTAAATGCATTTTCGATATCCGAGAAGGCGGAATCCGTCTTTGTTTCCACCGATTCAACTTTAAGGCTAACCTTTGCGGGATCGAGGCCTTCATACTCTGCAACAACTCCGCGTATAATAGCAAAATCCTGCTCGTTTGACGCTAATCTTTTGGCAAAGAAATCATTTATCTGAAGCAAAAAACAGTTGTTTCCATAGCAATAAAGCGTGGCAGAATTCAAAGGTGCTGCCAACGGACGCTTGATTTCGGCAATTTTCTCAACAACTCTGGGCCAAGAAGAATAAGTGCTGACAGATACATTATCTTCTATCTTTTCAGCCTTTTCTACTTTAACTTCCGACTGCTCGGCAGGAGATAGCTCCTCAGCTTTATCTACCTGATAGCCTCTCGGAGCACTATATTTCAACATTGAAATCTCACGCTCCAAAGCCGATATTCTGTCAACCAAGGCTTCATACGAGCCGTCAAGCTTTGAATCGCACATACGAGTCAAAGCAATTTCAGCAATGCTACGCTTGGAATTAAACGCTCTTTGCATATCAGCCATAGACTCCTCAAGAATTCTGACGTGGTAAGAAAACCTCGCCATATTAATAGAGGAAGCGATTCGTTTTAGCGTTTCATATTCATTCTCTGTAAGGTCGAGATAAGACTTAGCCTTACTTGTGCTTTTTACAACCATTATATCACGGTAAGAATCGATAATTTCCTGCCAGAAGACAGAGATATCTCCAATCTTCATAACAACCTCATCAACTATTTCGTAAACGGTTGAATAATCAGAATTTATAATAGCCTCAACAAGCTTATAGGTGCTCTCACGATTTCCGGAGCCGACAGTTTCAAAAACAAGCTCCTCGTCTATCTTCTTTCTCGCGCCCGCGCAAAGCTCAAAAAGGCTTATCGCATCACGCATACCACCGCGTGATACTCTAGCGATAACTCGTGATGCATCCTCGGTTATCTCAATCCCCTCCGCCTTTGCAATTTCGCACAAGCGACCGGAGATAATATCGGTAGAAATACGCTTAAAATCAAAACGCTGACATCTTGAAACGATTGTAGTCGGTAACTTGTTATATTCCGTAGTCGCAAGAATGAATATAACGTAGCTTGGCGGCTCTTCAAGAGTCTTAAGCAAGGCGTTAAACGCCTGACCTGACATCATGTGAACCTCGTCGATTATATAAACACGATATTTAAGAAGCGCCGGAGTAAATGCAATTTCATCCTGCATATCTCTTACGTCGCCGATACCGTTATTACTCGCTGCGTCCATTTCAATAACGTCGGTTGCGATAGCAGCGTCAATGCTACGGCATGCCTCGCATTCGTTGCAAGGATTACCGTTTATGGGATTTTCACAGTTAACGGCTTTTGCAAGAATTTTAGCGCAGCTTGTCTTTCCCGTACCTCTTGAACCGCAGAAAAGATATGCGTGAGAAAGCTTGGAGTTTGCTACTTCATATTTAAGAATATCGGTAATACCGTCCTGGCCGCAGACCTCGTCAAAGTTACGGGGACGCCATTTTCTGTATAAAGCTCTGTAATCGGCCATACAACCTCCAAATTAAAAAACAATGGCACGAAAGCGGTATATTCGCTTTCTCCGCCTACGCGCCAAAATAACACTCGATGCATCGGGTAGAACCATACACCCGAAAATCGAAAATACTCTTACATACGGTAACCGCCACATCTGCTCCAAACAGGCTACCTCGCGGCACACGTGATAAACCGCTTAATGCTGCTTGGTTCCCCACCTGACATGGTTCACAGCCTCACGTTGCGCAAGACCCATTTTTCAACACAGATAATGACGATGCAGACTACACAAAAGCATTCCTCAAATCGGGAATTGACCCCTGCTATAGCGGATTTCAGGTACAAGGCACCGCTACCGCCCCGGCTGGTATGGCTCCACCCGATGCATCGAACTTATTACAAAAAATATAACATTAGATATTATAACAGAAAACAAATTGAAATGCAATAGATTTAAATAAAAATTTAAAATTAAGTTACTACAAATCCACCGCTTACGTTGAGAACGTGTCCTGTAATAAAATCTCCGGATTCTTCCGCCAAGAAAAGAACGCTTTTTGCAACGTCAAGAGCCGTTCCGTTTCGCATAAGAGGAGTTTCCTCCTTCAGCTCATTCATTACATCATCGCCAAGGCGTTCATTCATCTCGGTTTCGATAACACCGGGAGCGATTGCATTAACAGTAATCCCCGATGGACCAAGCTCTTTAGCGAGAGCCTTCGTCAAACCGATAAGCCCTGCCTTTGACGTTGAATAATGAACCTCGCAAGAAGCTCCGACAAGTCCCCAAATAGACGTAACATTAATTATTTTTCCGCTTTTTCGTCTTATCATATCCTTAGAAACCTCGCGTGAGTATAAAAAAGCTCCGGTTAAATTAACGTTAATCGTATTATTCCAATCAGCCAAGGTTAAATCGGTAAACAAGGAGAAAGAGGAAACACCTGCATTATTAACAAGACAATCAATTTTTCCAAACTTTCCAACTGTATTTTCAACAGCGGAAATTACCTGCTCCTCACACGCAGAATCAGCTTTGATTGCCATTGCTCCGGTGCGTTCTGCCAAGCATTTTGCCTCGTTTTCGGAGTTTTTATATGTAAAAGCAACAAAATATCCTTTTTCGCACAAAAGCTCGACTATAGCCCTTCCAATACCTCTTGAGCCACCGGTTACCAATGCAGTTTTCATATTTTGAGCCTCCGAATGTTTTTAGAGTATTATACTTCAAAAAAATGCGTTTGTCAAGAGTGAATAGCTATTGACACAACACATAAAATAAGTTATAATGAAACAAAAATCTATCTTTGAGGAAAGAAAATGGGACGCTTTGACGGAATACTTTTATGTTCGGATTGGGACGGCACGCTTTTTGCAGATGCAACCGTTCCGCAAAATACTGTAAAAGCTATCGAATATTTCAAAGCAGAGGGCGGTCTTTTTTCCATTTCAAGCGGCAGATCTCCCGATTATCTTGAAGAGATGTCTTATCTTTTGACGCCAAATACCTACTGTATATGCTATGGCGGCGCTCTTATTGCAGATATTTTTACTAAGGATATACTGCACCAAGAATTTATTGACAGAGACGCATTAGACGTCGTTGATACACTTGTTTATTCCAGCGCAAAGACAAAAACCGTGAACATTATGCTTGAAAACGGTGTAATACATCATCTCTGCATCGATGATTACGAAAAATTTAAGCAAAACTTTCCTGCAAACGTATACAAAATCACTTTAACCGGAAATTCCGATGCTGACGGTGAAATATACGCAAAACTTGCAAAAGAGATAAATGGCGGAAAGTATATGCTTGCAAGAAGCTATATGTCTTATATAGAGTTAATGAAAACAAAAAATACTAAAGGTTTTGCAGCAAAAAAGCTCAAAGAAAAGCTTGGTGCAAAAATTCTCGTTGGTATGGGAGATTACGAAAACGATATTCCCCTTTTCAAAGAAACGGACATAAGCTTCGCAGTTGCCAATGCAGTACCGGAGATTAAAAATATAGCCACACATACGCTATCAAAGTGTGCACATGAGGGCGCTGCGGAGGAAGCTATCAATATACTTGACAAAATAATACAAAACTATTAACTCAGAACGGATACAAAATGATACTTGTTATCTCAAAATCAAAAAAGAATTCCTTAAGGTATGCCGAGACATTAAATACAATGGGGTATTTAGCCAACGGTGTCACCTCTGCGTTAGCAATTCGTGAACTATCTCCAAGATACAGAGCGATATTGATATTCGAATCTGACACAATCGCAGGACTCGATATTTTCTTGAAAAATCTCGCTTCATCTCCGCTAAAAATTCCGATTTTTGCCGTTGGAAACGAAGTTCACACTGAATTTTCCGAAATTTATTCGGAAACAACTCTTATTTCTACAATAATTAAAAAGATTACCCGCTACCTTGTGCTAAAAGAAATGCCGGTTATTGGAAAATATAAATGTGCCGGATTTGACTGTTCATCAGAACATCGAGACGTGTATTATTTCGATAAGAAAATCCCGCTTACAAAAACCGAAAAAATGATTTTAAGATATTTATGTCGCTCTTATCCCCTTCCCGTTACGGCAAAAGATATAATACAGTATGCTATCAAGCCGTCACACAATCCGGAACCGTCGAGTATAAGAACACATATTTCTAAAATGAACAAGAAATTCAAGGAATCATTATCGAGACCTATGATCGAACACTCTGACCATGGCGGATACATAATCATAACTCCGGAAAACAAACGGGATATTTTAAAATAATTGTAAAAAGTACAAGCGATATCTACATATACTCTGTTAAAGTACATATAACGAGAAACGGAGTATTATTATGTTTGATATAGCTAAACTCCTTTTAAGGTTTATCTCTCTCATTCTGGGAATGGAAGACACTAACAGCTTCCCAAAGCCACTTTCTAAAGAAGAAGAGCTTTCTTTGTTTATTAGAAAAGATGCCGGCGATATGTCTGCGAGAGATAAGCTCATTGAACACAATTTGAGGCTTGTATCCCATATTATTAAAAAATATTACTCTTCTTATGAAAATCCTGATGAGCTTTTATCAATCGGAAGTCTCGGTCTTATAAAGGCTGTTGATTCCTTTAAGGCAAGTTTTGGAACACGCTTTGCGACCTATGGTTCAAAATGCATTCAAAATGAAATTTTAATGTTCTTCAGAGCTAAAAAAAGATCAGGAATAGAAATATCCATCAACGACACAGTAGATGTTGACAAAGATGGAAATCCGCTTACATACCTTGATATAATCAGCATAGAGGAATCCATAGAGTCGGAGCTTGATCTAAAGGGACACGTAGAAAAAATAAGAAAGCTTGTTGATACGGTTTTGCCAAAAAGAGAACGAGAAATTATTATCTTAAGATACGGCTTAAAGGGATATAAGCCCTTAACGCAGCGTGAGGTTGCAACACATCTCGGAATATCACGTTCCTACGTTTCCAGAATTGAAAAGAAGGCTTTAGATACCTTAAGAGCCGAATTCGGCGATGTAATTCCCTACTTTGAAGATTAATTTTTTTAGACGTATAATTCACACAAAGACCGCAAACAATAGTCTTGACCGATAAATATCGGTAATCTTTAAACAAACGTAAAGGTGCGGTCATATATATGATGATTTTAAACAAACTTGCGCTTATTCTCACAATAATAGGCGGAATCAACTGGGGACTTGTCGGTCTCTTTTCATTCGATCTTGTAGCATGGATCGCGGGCGGTCCTACCGCCGTACTCGCAAGAATAATATACATTACTATTGCTCTTGCAAGTATCTGGTGTATCTCTATGCTATTTATGGATACCGAAGAACGTCCTACCCATACCCACGCATAACAAAAAAAGAGAGTCCAACGCGGACTCTCTTTTGCTTTTATGTAATTTTATAAATTAGAAAAGAGTTACGGGAACGAAGAAGTAAACGCAGAAGAGTAATGAAACTACAATTGCAACAACAGAAACGTTCCAAACGGGCTTTTCCTTCTTGTCGATCGCATACTTAACAGCTTCAACAACGTAAGCGATAATAGCCATCAAGGTATAAGAAAGAAGACCAACACCGATACCCTAAGTCGGATCGTAGCCATG
>JAZTXO010000058.1:0-22879 GCA_045636445.1 Eubacteriales bacterium
TAGCCTTAATTCCCTTAAGACCGGTAAGTGCCTTGTCGTACATTGCAGCGTACTCAAAGCGACGAGCGAGGTTCCAATTGTCGAATCTCTTAAGCTCACAAAGACCGATCATAGACTGCATCTCGGTCATACGGTAGTTGAAGCCGACTCTTCTGTGGATGTAGGGAAGCTTCTCTTCGAGAGCAAGCATATTCATTCTGGTACGAACGTCGTAGCCGTGGTCACGGAAGGAACGGCACTCCCAAGCGAGATCCTCGTTATTGGTGATAACCATACCGCCCTCACCACCGGTGGTGAAGTGCTTGGACTGGCAGAAGGAGTAGCATCCAACGTCACCTACAAGACCAACCATAGTGTCCTTGTACTTACCGCCGATACACTGCGCGCAGTCCTCAACTACGAAGAGACCATGCTTCTTTGCGATCTCCATAATGGGACCCATGTCAGCAACTACACCGTAAAGGTGAACAACTACGATAGCCTTGGTTTTAGGAGTGATAAGCGCCTCGATGCACTTGGGATCAAGGGTGTGATCCTCGGTAACGTCACCGAATACGGGAACAGCACCTGCCTGAACAACAGAGAAGGAGGAAGCGATGAAGGTGTAGGAGGGAACGATAACCTCGTCACCGGGGCCTACGCCAAGAGCTGCAAGAGCAATATGAAGAGCCGCAGTACCGTTGGTGCAGGAGATTGCATAGTCGCATCCTGCCCACTTTGCGAAAGCGTCTTCGAATTCCATACCAACCTTACCGGTCCAGTAGTTAACCTTACCGGAGAGAAGCACCTCGGAAACCTTTTCGGGAACTTCGGGTGCAAACTGAGGCCAACCGGGGAAGCCAATTTCTTCAACACCGGAGCCGTTCATTACAAGATCTTCTTTTTTAGCCATGATTTTTGCCTTTCGATTATATAATTTCTGTTTTTAAATATGTTTTTTGTCTTGCCAAATGTAACAGCAGTAAAATTACTTGCCTGCCTGCATTTCAGCAACAGCCTCAAGTACAGCGTCTGCCATATACTCGATCTGTTCCTTGGAAAGTCCGTAAAGAGGAAGATGTGTAAATCTCTTATAGAATACTTCCTCGCAGTTAGGACAGGTCTTTGCAATCTCATCAGAGTCGTAACCCATATCCTGAACTATCTTGAAGCGGTAGAGAGGACCGAAGTGAGCAATCTGGGTAACACCCTTTTCTTCAAGCTTCTTCTTAAGCACCTGGACATCTCCTCCTGCCTTTGCGGGATCGATCTGGAGAAGATAGAGGTGGTAGGTGGGTTTGATCTCATCTGTGTCAAGAAGCTGAGGGATGATTGCATCGTTTTCAGCAAATCTCTTCGTGAGATATTCAGCAGCCTCGCGTCTGGTCTTTATGATCTCTTCGTTACGAGCAATCTGGAGAGTAAGTCCAAGACCTTGAATTTCAGTAGTAGAGGAGTTGCCGGGTACAAAAGGCTTTTCCTTACCGGGAATGGGAGTGATGTTGTAGAGCCAATCTTTAATGGGGCAGGAGAAATCAAGACCGAGGAATCTAGCTCTCTTCATATGAGGAGCGTAGCCGGGGATAGAGGTGCAAAGAATACCGCCCTCACCAAAGGAAGTGATGTTCTTAACCTCATGCATGGAGAATGCACCGAAATCGCCGATAGTACCGATCATTTTACCCTTGTACATTGCACCGAATGCGTGAGCCGCATCTTCAAGAACGACGATGTTGTTCTTCTTAGCAAGCTCAAGGATAGGATCAAGGTCAACGGGATAACCGCCGATATGTACGGGAACGATCATCTTTGTGTTGGGGGTAATCTTTCTTGCAACGTCAGCGGGATCCATATTGATGGTTCTGGGATCAACGTCAGCAAAAACGAGCTTACAACCGATAGCAAGAGGATATGCCATAGTAGCAACGAAAGTAATTGCGGGTACAATAACCTCGTCGCCTGCTTTAAGGTTCGCATACTTGTATGCAATCTCGAAGCCTGCTGTTGCATTGGTTACAAAGGTGGATGAATCGGTCTTGAGATATTCGTTACAAGCCGCCTCAGCTTCCTCAACCTTAGAGCCGAGAGAAAGCTTACCGGGAGGGGAGGAAAGAGCGTCAAGCTTCTTTACCTGCTCGTAAACTGCGGCGATAGCATCATCGTATTCTTTGCCTTCGCCTTTCATAAGGAACTTAATAATCTCCATCAAGTCCTGTACGTTGTAGTTTTCGCCAACTGCCGCCCACGGAACTTTTGTAGCACCTGTGTTATAGCGGAAGTCTGTAGTCTGTTTTCCCATAATTTTCTCCTTATTATATTATATATTGTTTTTATAAATTTTTGAAGTGTTGTTATTCTTCTCTCAAAGAGGAACTGTATTTCGCATAGCGAAAGACCGAGGGAGAGTACATACAATCAAAATTCCGGGTCGTATTTTTGAATAAACTCTTCCCAAACGATCTTTCTTACCTCAATGTCCTTGATCTTAAGCTTTGTGCAGTAAGCAGAGAAGCCAAGATGTCCGCCCTTGATAGGCGTGGGATCTATAAGCTCGGTAATAAGAACGTCGTCAACTACCATAAAGGTGTGACCGCCGATAGCTCCGCAGGTCATGCGAACCTCGCTGCCGGGAGTATATGTATAATTCGATGTGGTAGAGTAAAGATTTGTACCAAATCCCTCGCCAAAGTTTCTTTCAATTCCACTCTTGTGCTCGTACCAGCCGTTAAGACCGCAAACGTAGGATTCGCCAAGATAGTCGTGACTCTCATTCCAATTTGCACAGAAAACAGCGTTAACGTCTCTTGTGGCAGGTAAAACCGTACCGATTGTGAATGAGAACATAACGTCATCTTCAAATCTTTCACGAGTCATTAAGATACCGCCCAAATTTCCTCGCTCTTCACCAATGAGATAGCCGTCTTTTTCGCACCATTTTCCGGTCATAATTTCCCAATACTTTTCCCAATCCGAGTCGGGAGAATAGCTGAAAATCACAGGGGATTTGTCGGCTAAAACCTTTTTGCCAAGTAAAAGTATGTCTTTCATTTTTCTCCTTTTTGCTTATGCAACGGTTGTTTTATGCTTTTTACAGTAAGCCAAAACATCGAAAATGTTAATTTTTTTGTATGTATATATGCAAAATTACATATAAGTTCATATTGATTATAGCAAATGTGCATATTTTTTTGAATGATAAATCAATAAGAAAAGATGGAAAATCAATAAAAATATATAAGTATTTTATGTAATTTTTTTGGATTTTACATAGTATACAAAAAATGCGTGTTAATACTGTGAATTTTGAACAAAGAAAAAGGGACGCTTTTGCAAAAGCTCCCCCAAAAAAACCGGTAAAATATTATAAAACTGTTATCGCATATCTGTCATTCCGAAATTGCAAACTGCATTCATAGACGTTAATAATGCCAAAGGAATCTCCTTTTCCGAACCGTTAAAAGCTTAAACTTTGGCAAACGGGAAATAAGAAACGTTTCTGGGGAACACCTTTGCCAAAGTCTGAAAGGTATAAGGTTCCCACACGGAGATTCCTCGCTTTGGGCTCTCTGCCTTCGTTTTTAATTCTACGGCTCGGAATGACAGATTTGTATACACGGTTGTAGGGTACGGCGCCTCGACGTACCGTATATTTTGGTATCAATAAAAAACTGCCGCCCATACGGACGGCAGAAAAATAGTTTTTAAAAAAATTATTCTTCGGGAATATTTACGTGTGTTTTCTTGGTCTTGTATGATTTATTCCATAGAATTGATCCATATAATTAGTCCTCACAAATTTGAATCAAAATCGTTTTAAGTTGTGAGTTATGAGTTTGGCGCTGCCAAACGTTATGAGCTGACTTTGTCAGCGTTATGATATAATTGCCTTATAACTTGGCGAAGCCAACTATAACGATGCGAAGCATCTTATAACTCATAACTTGCCGAAGGCAACCAAAACTTAATGGTCGCAATGTCCGTCAAATATACTATAGCCTTCCCCAAGATAGGGGAAGGGGGACCGCCCGTGGCGGTGGATGAGGATGAAAAAGTATTACAGCTTCACCTCATGACCGTCACAATGTCCGTCAAACATTCCGGTCATATCGCGGAAATATTCGTCTTTTTCGTTCTTCCTAAATCCTATGGCGTGAAGAAGCTTTTCGTCTCCTGCATCGGTTGCGGCATAGCAGGTATGCGTACCGCAGGAGTCAATAAAGTTCATAGTCTGTCTGCCCAGGATGAACATAGCTTCAAAGTCGCAAAGACCTTTTGCTTCCTTTAAATCATATATGTATCCGTACTCACCAATGTCGAACTGAGCAATTCCCATAAGGTGTCCGTCGGTTATATCAATCATTTGATATGCAAATGAATCAGGGCGAAATTCTGCTCCGCAAAGCTCACAAATCTCTTTCTGCCTTGATTTATCTTGGGTTGGTGTGATTTTAAACATTTTGTTGTCCTTTGCCGAGAATTAACGAATTTCCTTTGTAGCCTTGTAGAGATAATCTACCTCGCTCTGTTCAAGATATCTCCATTTTCCAACGGGGAGACCGTCAAGCTTAAGGTTACCGATAGAAACGCGGGACAGTCTTTTAACGGTAAGTCCCGCAGCCTCGCACATCTTTCTTATCTGTCTGTTTCTTCCCTCGAAGAGGGTCATTTTCATAACCGTTCCGCTTTCGTCCTCGGAAACGATATTTACCTCGACCGGCTTTATCTTATAGCCGTCAATTTCTAGGGGAGAGGTAAGAATTTCGTACTGTTCCTCTGTCACCTTGCTCGAAACCTTAACTCGGTAAAGCTTCGGGATTGTGTGCTTGGGGTGAGTCAAGCGGTTTTTTAATTCTCCGTCATCGGTAAGGAGAAGCATACCCTCGGATATCATATCAAGTCTTCCGACAGGGTAAACTCTTGCCGAAACACCGTCAAGCAGGTCAACAACGCACTTTCTTCCTCTGTCATCAGCGGTAGAGGAAAGGTAACCTCTGGGCTTGTTTATCATTATATAAGTGTAGTCTCTTTTTTCGTACTTAACCTTCTTGCCTTTGTAGGTTATATGGTCGTTTTTCGGGTCTACCTTTGCACCTATTTCGGCAACGTGACCGTTGATTGCAAAGCTGCCGCGTGCAATTTCCTCCTCGGCTGCTCTTCTTGACATAAGTCCTGCGTCGGCAATAAATTTTTGAAGTCTTATTTTCTCCATTGGATAGCCTTTCTGTATATATATTATAGTCCGAGTCTGTCCTTGATTTTCTCAAGCAGACTCTTTTTCTTTATTTCAACGTTATCTGTGGCAACAAGCTTTACTCGGGAACAAACCTCGCCGTCGAGAGTAAAAACCACCTCACCGAGAATATCGCCCTTGTAAATAGGAGCTTTAAGATTTTCCGAAAGCTTGACGCTCTCTTCTATGGCGTGTTCTTTTTTCTCGGTAATAATTTCAGCCGATTCCATATTCGTAATATCGACAGAATCGGTTTTGCCACCCTCAACGGGTAGGGAATACTCGTAATCGCCAATATCTGCAAATTTGATTTTTTCAAGGGAAGCAAACCCCATATCGAAAAGCATTTTATGGTCTCGCCAATCATCGGGAGCATCAAGAGTCACCGTGATAAAAGTAAGTCCATCGCGCTCCGCTGCTCCAACAAGGCATCTGCCGCTTCTTTTTGTATAACCTGTTTTCATACCCACAGAGCCTTCGTAGCTCTTTAAAAGCTTGTTGTGGTTAACGTAAAGACGGGAAGAATCGTCTGTAAAAAAGCTCTTTTTGTAGGTTGAGGATATTTTCTTAAAATCCTCGTTTTTTAAAGCTTCCGCCGCAATCAAAGCAAGGTCGTGAGCTGAAGTGTAATGCTCATCATCGTCAAGGCCGTGAGGATTTTTAAAGGAAGTGTCTCGAAGTCCTAAGGATGCGGCTCTTTCGTTCATCATTTCTGCAAAAGCGTCGGTATCTTCGGCAATATGACAAGCGATCGCCACCGCCGCATCGTTTGCACTTCGGAGAAGCAGGGCATAGGTAAGCTCCTCCATCGTAAGTATATCGCCTGCCTTAAGATAGGCCGAAGAGCCTTCGACACCCTCTGCTTCTTTTGGAATTGTCACAATGTCGTTTAGCGACGAATTCTCAAGAGCCACAAGAGCTGTCATTATCTTTGTTGTACTTGCCATAGGCAGACGGACGTTTTCATTTTTCTTAAATAAAAAGCTGTCTGTATCAGGTTGATACAATACTGCTGATTTTGCGCTTACTCCGGCTGTCCGTTTAGGCTCGGCAGAGGTAGCGTATATTGTAATCATTGTAAAAATCAGAGCACTTATGATTACGATAAAAATATAAAGATTGGTATTTTTTCCGGGCATTGTTTTCACTCCTTTTTTCTTAATATTTGCTGTTTGGGAGTGAATATGCTAAGAAATTTATGACAGTACCGATTTTATTTTTTCGATTATTTCGGGAGAATGCTCGATCAGCGAGGAAATTTTATCAATATCGCTTGGCGAATCGTTTATATGAATTAGATTTACCTGCTGGTCGCTTCCAATGGTGAGAAAGGCAATCGGAGTGATAGAAAGTCCCGTGCCTCCACCGCCGCCGAAATTCTGCATAGATCCTTGTCTAGTTCCACCGTAGTCAACGCCTCCTGTTGCAATACCCATAGAAATCTTTGAAACCGGTATTACAGTTACACCCGACGGTGTATTTATAGCTCCGCCTATAACCGTTTCCATATCTGTAAAGCTCTTGATTCCTTCAAGAGACGCTTTTATAATTTCACCCATTCTCGTTTCCGACATACCGACCTCTTAATTTTCTTTCCGTGCTTATTTTATCATACCTTATAAGAAGAATAGCGTATAAAAGAATAATCAAAGGTGCTTTTAAAACAAAGACGTAATCTGCGTCGTACTCGGATGATGGTGAAAGAGCATCTGGGGAAAGCGTCAGTTTTTTTGCGTGTGCCGAGAGCAGGGCAATAAAAGCGTATATAGAAATGTGGCTCAGATAAATCAAAGGAATTTGAGATGGTTTTTTGGGGTAAAAGAAATTTCCGGGATAAATCCGCTTTATTTCAAGCTCGGATTTTGATAAAATATCCCTTGTTCTCGAAATCAATTTTCTTCGAAATTCGGGAGAGGATTTTTTCTTCTTTTTTCTTTGATTTTTCGTTTTTTCCCGTTCAGTCAGCTGTATGCTGAGGAATACAAGGTCAAGTCTTATAACAAGTCTTGCGTTTTTTGTTACGGTAAGCTTGGATTTTCTGGTTAAAAGAAATAAAACGGCGGTGATCAAAGCTAAAACAATATATATCCCCGCCATTTTTCTCCTTGTGTTAATCGTTTATTATAGGCTCGTCCTCTGCGGAAGGTTCGTTGTCCATAAGGGCTGTCGCATCGACTACAATAGTAGCCATATCGCTGATTTCCTCAAGCTCTGCAGCATCGGCAGCAGACGGACGCTTAACCTCGTCCTCGCCAAACTGAATCTCTTCCTGAATGCACTCGCCGTCGGTGATACCACGCTTTGCCTTAGCGAACATTTCCTGAATTTCCTCGGGTGTTCTCGGAAGGCTGGATATATCCTTTAAGCCAAAGGAACGAAGGAAATCCGAGGTAGTGCCGTACAGCATAGGTCTGCCCGGTGCGTCAAGGCGTCCTTTTGACTCTATGAGTCCTCTGTCAATGAGATTGTTCATAGCGTAAGAGGAGTCGGCTCTTCTAAGCGTGTCAACAAAAGCTCTGGTTACGGGCTGATTGTAGGCAACTATTGCCAAAGCCTCAAGAGAAGAGGTGGAAAGAGTTCCACTCTTCTTAATTCCGAGAGCCTCGCGTATTTCGTGAAGATAATACTGCTTTGTACAAAGCTGACAGGAATCCCCGTATGTAAGAAGAATAACACCTCTGGGGATTTCGGAATTATTATATTTTAAAGAATAATCAATAACCTTTTCTTTTACCTTCACGGGAGTCGTTTCAAAAACTCTTGCAAGGGTAGCGTAGGTAATTGGATGGCCCGCTGCAAAAAGTATTGCCTCAAGAGCCTCTTCAAATACGATTATTCGTTCGACAATTTCCTCGCTGTCGGAAAGAGTCGTGTTGTTTTCTTTAACCTCTTCGGTGGCGGTCATTATTTCTTCATTCATCGGTCTTTTCCTCGCTTTCTTCCTCTTCTGTTACAACAGGTGCGTCAAATTCGCTTTCAGCCCCCTCCACCGGAACGTAATCGGCATTAAGCTTGAACATCATTTCAAGTCCTTGCTCCTCGTATTCAACAACGTCCTCAACTACTCTGACGGTAGTTATGTGTATTCTTCCCAGCTTAACAAGCTCAAGCACACCCATAAAGCGGGCAACAAGCTCGGCTCTGGAATCGGCATCCTTTAAAAGGAAGAAGAGGGAAGCCTCCTCCTGGGTTTCAAGAATAGCGCATATTTCTTCAATTTTTTCCTCAACCGATACAACCTTATGCTTGATAAGGGGATTAACAAGCTCGGTGGGCGCTTTTATGCTTTCAGCAACCTTCATTCTCTTCATTACAGAGCTTAATGCTTTCACAAGCAGCTCGGTATCAAGATTGAGAGGAAGTCCTTTTTCGGGTGGAATATCGTCCATTCCCTTTACAAAACGGCCGGAAAACTCTTCGTATATGGGACGCATTTCCTTTGCAGCCATTTTTGCCTGCTGATAGAGAAGAAGGGCGTCGGCAATTTCACGTCTCGGGTCGTTTTCCGTACCTTCCTCGTGAGGAAGAAGCATTTTGCTTTTAATGAGCATAAGTTCGCTTGCCATAACGATAAAGTCACTGGCAATATCAGGATCCATCTTCTGCGCCTCGTTTATATATTCAACGTATTGGTCGCAAATGAGCGCAATCGGTATATCTGTAATACTGACCTTGTTCTTACTTATCAGCGTCAAGAGCAGATCGAGGGGCCCCTCAAACTGGTCAAGTCGGTAGGTCAACTGTTCAATCATAAATAATGTCCTTTCGTTAAAGAAGGCTTAAAGGGGAATAATCAAAAGCCAGAAATCTATCATAAGATTTCCAATATAGGATATAGCAGCTCCGATCATGTCGGAAAGGGAAAGAATTCCCGCAAGTCTGTAAAGAATAGGGTTAGCCGCGATAATGGGAACGCTTCTTACACCCATAGCTGCATAGTCACCCAGAAGCAACCAGGCAAGAACACCGAAGTATATTTGCCTTTCATACTTCATAATACCGAAATAAATTCTCGGAGGGAATATTACGTTGAGAAGTCTTGAGCCGTCAAAGGGTGGTATAGGCAAAAGATTGAATATACCGAGACCTACGTTGACAGAGAAAAAGATTTGCAGGAACAATAGGGCGTTTTCGGCAAGTTTGTATGAAAACTCGCTTTCAAATTCCACGGGCAGAAGCTTTGAAAAGCTGAATATGAAAACACCCGAAAAGATAAATCCTAAAATAAGGTTTGAAAGCGGACCCGCAAGAGCCGAAATTGCAAAATCTCTCTTCGGATTTTTGAAATTACGCGCATTGATCGGCACGGGCTTTGCCCAGCCAAAGCGGAAGAAGAGCATACAAAGAGCGCCTATGGGATCGAGATGCTTTAGGGGATTTATAGAGAGCCTTCCGAAATTTTTAGCCGTATCGTCACCCAATTTGTAGGCGGCGTATGCGTGGGAAAACTCGTGGATTGAAAGAGTGATAAGAACCGCAACCGCAGTAAGTATCAATTCAACGGGATTAATCATTTTTTATACCTTCTTTAGTTTGTGCAAAATAAAACAAAATATGTATTAATTTGCCGCATCGAAAATCTTGTTCCAAAGTTCATTCTTTCCGTCTCGTGTTACCGAAGAGAAGGGGAGAATTTCAATTCCCGTGCCAAGGAAGAATTCGTTTTCGATTTTCTCCAGAGCTTCCTTAAGCGCTGTCTTTGAGAGCTTATCTGTCTTTGTTGCAACAACCACAAAGGGAATCTCTCTGTCAATCATCATATTGATCATCATAATATCGTCGTCGCTTGGGCCGGTTCTTACGTCAATAAGCTGTATAACAAGCTTCAAGGCATCGGCGGAGGGATTCTTTATAAAGTAATCCTCTGTAAGACTGCTCCAAGAACGCTTTGAATCCTGCGAACGCTTTGCGTAGCCGTAGCCTGGCAGGTCAACAATATAGATTTTTTTATCAACGTCGTAGAAATTTATCGTTATTGTTTTGCCGGGTGCGGAGGAAACTCTGGCAAGAGATTTTCTTCCGAGAAGAGTGTTTATAAGCGAACTTTTTCCAACGTTTGATCTTCCGGAGAGAGCGATCTGGGGCTTTGGATCTCTGGGAAATTGCTGTCGATTTCCAACCGTCAGGGAAAGGGATGCATTATTGGTGTTGATTTTCATATCTTCTCTCCTTTCGGAAATTTAATTGTTTGAACAAAGAGCAGCACCGAGCACGTCGTCTGCGTTTTTGCAGATAATGAAGTTAAGATGCTCCTTTGCTTCCTTGTCAATATCGTCAAGATCTCTCTGGTTTTCTTCGGGAATAAGTACGGTGGAAACTCCGGCTCTGTATGCTGCAAGAGTCTTTTCCTTAAGTCCGCCAATAGGAAGAACCTTTCCTCTTAAAGTGATTTCGCCTGTCATAGCAACGTCTCGTTTTACGGGAATGTTACCGAGAGCGCTGACAATAGCCGTCACCATAGTCACTCCGGCAGAAGGGCCGTCTTTCGGTACTGCGCCTTCGGGGAAGTGAACGTGAATATCCTTTTCTTTGTAGAAGTTTTCGTCGATTCCGTATTTTTCGGTAACGGTACGCACGTAAGAATGAGCAATTTTCGCAGACTCCTTCATAACGTCGCCAAGAGAGCCGGTAAGCTCAATTTTTCCGCTTCCGGGCATAACCGCAACCTCAACCTTAAGCATATCTCCGCCGGCTTGAGTGTAGGCAAGTCCGTTTACTACGCCGATAGGGTTGACATCGTCAATTTTTTCGGGAAGCACCTTGATTTTTCCAAGGAACTCGGTGAGATTTTTCTCTGTAATTTTAACCGCCTTGCATTCGCCCTCTGCAATTTTCTTTGCGCTTTTGCGAATAAGAGAGGCTATTTCTCTTTCAAGATTTCTGACACCTGCCTCGCGGGTATAGCCTTTGATAAGCGCCATGATACCGTCGTCGGTTATCTTGAACATACGTCCGTTCACACCGTTACGCTTCATCTGTTTGGGAACAAGGTGATTTTTTGCAATTCGGAGCTTTTCTGAATCGGTATAAGTTGAAAGCTCAATAATCTCCATACGGTCAAGAAGAGGAGCCGGAATACCGTCGTAGCTGTTTGCCGTAGCGATGAAGAGGGTGTCCGAAAGGTCTATGGAAATCTCCATAAAATTATCTCTGAAGGACTTGTTCTGCTCGGGGTCAAGAACCTCAAGGAGCGCAGAAGTGGGGTCTCCTCTGAAATTGGAAGCCATCTTATCAATTTCGTCAAGAACGATAACCGGATTTTCAACTCCAGCATTGATAAGAGCGCTGACAATACGACCAGGCATTGCGCCAACGTAGGTCTTTCTGTGTCCTCTTATCTCAGCCTCGTCGTGCATACCGCCAAGTGATACTCTGGAATATTTTCTTCCCAAAGCACGTGCAACAGATGCCGCAACCGAGGTTTTTCCAACACCGGGAGGGCCAACAAGACAGATTATTTGGTTCTTTATATCGGGGGAGAACTGCTTTACCGCAACGAATTCGAGAATTCTTTCCTTAACCTTGTCAAGTCCGTCATGGTCTGCGTCGAGAATCTTCTTTGCCGAAGTAACGGTAACCTCGTCGGTAGTCTTTTTGCCGAAGGGGAAGTCAAGACAGGTATCAAGGTATGCGCGGATAACCGAACCCTCTGCCGCGCCGTAAGGAGTCTTTGCAAGTTTTGAAAGCTCTTTATAGAGCTTCTCTCTTACGTCATCGGGCATCTTTGCCTTGGCAATCTTCTCGTCGTATTCTCTGATTTCATCGTCGTCATCTTCAACGCCAAGCTCGGACTGAATTGCCTTTATCTGCTCACGGAGGAAGTAGTCCTTCTGATTTTTATCAATCTTTGCTTTGACCTGCTTTTGAATATCATGCTCACATTCAAGAAGCATCTTTTCCTCTTCAAGTGCAATAAGAAGTTTTTCAAGTCTTGTCTTTGGAGTAAGAGCATCAAGCACCGTCTGTTTGTTTTTGTAATCAATAAGGGCAGAGGATGCAACGAAGTCTGCAAAATATCCCGGCGCGGTAATGGCTTCTGCAGCAAGGCGAAGCTCCTCGTCAAAGGTGGGATGAATATTTTTTACATCGTTCAGGATGGATTTTATCTCCGCCATCATAGCCTCGCACTGAGTCGAGGGCTTGAAGCTTTCTTTTTCCTTTTTAGCAACAGCGCTTGCAATGAAAAATCCTGCGCTGTCAAGAGAAACCTCTTCGATCTTTGCGCGGTATTTACCCTCAAAGACAACCGAAAGATTGCCGTGGGGATTTTTAACCACGTGCTTGATCTCCGCAACAACACCGACTCTTGCAAGATCCTGAGGCTTCGGGTCTTCTGTTGCAATATCCTTTTGAGAAACCAAAAGAACGTGTGCGTCGTGAACGGTAGCCGCAGCGGTAAACGCCTTAAGGGAAATCGTGCGGATTATCTCAATGCTTACCTGAACTCCGGGGAAGCCAACCACTCCGCGAAGAGGAATAAGAGGAAGTTTTACATCCTCGAATATATCTATATGTTCTGACATTTTTAATTCCTTTCTTTTGCCAAAAAAATGCATAAGCGTATATAAAGCCATATTATCATTTTAACATTATAGCATAAAAAAAAAGAAAAATCTAGTGATTTTATAAATTTAACAAAATTTTAAATAAATATTATAAATTAAATTTAGCAAAGAATTGCCGAATTTACTTGACCGTATCTATGTTTTGTGTTATAATTGTTTATTAGATTGTAAAATTTTAGGAAAGGAAACGGATTTTTATGCGAATACTTGGTATTGACCCGGGACTTGCAACCGTCGGTTGGGCGGTTATTGATTCAAGTCGAGGAAGACTCGCCCCCGTAGCATACGGAGCAATACTTACCCCTGCTCACACCGATATAGAAGCAAGACTTCTTATGATAAAATCCGACCTTGAAGCAATAATAAGTAAGTACGAGCCTGAAGAAATGGCTATTGAGGAGCTTTTCTTCAACACTAATATAACAACGGGTATTGCAGTTGCCGAGGCTAGAGGAGTAATTCTTTGTACCGCCCATGCGATGGGTTTAAAAATCAGCGAATATACCCCCTTGCAGGTAAAGCAGGCGGTCGTAGGATACGGCAGAGCCGAAAAGCAGCAGGTTATCGCTATGGTAACGACCATTCTGAAGCTTAAAAGTGCTCCGAAACCCGACGATACCGCAGACGCAGTTGCAATTGCTATTTGTCACGCTCAGTGCCGCGGCTCGGCTATGGGCAAATTCTTTAATCAGAGGTAAAAGATATGTGGACAGCAGATAAATGGAAAGACTATACAGTAATAGACACTTCTTCCGGTGAAAAGCTTGAAAGATGGGGAAAATATACTCTTGTTCGCCCCGATCCTCAAGTTATATGGAAAACTGATAAAAAAGATCCCCTTTGGCGTACCGCTGACGCAAGCTATAAGCGTTCTTCGTCGGGCGGAGGAAAGTGGAGCGATAACCGTCTCCCTGAAAGCTGGGTGATTTCCTACGGCGAGCTGAATTTCAGAATCAAGCCAATGGGATTTAAGCACACCGGACTTTTTCCCGAGCAGGCTGCCAACTGGGATTGGTTCTCCGAGCTTATAAAGGAAGCGGGCAGACCTATCAAGGTGCTTAATCTCTTCGCTTATACCGGCGGAGCGACCGTAGCCGCAGCAAAGGCCGGAGCGCAGGTGGTTCATGTTGATGCATCGAAGGGAATGGTAGCAGCCGCAAAGGAAAATGCTAGACTTTCCGGACTTGAGAATGCTCCAATAAGATACATAGTTGACGATTGTAAAAAGTTCGTTGAGCGTGAAATACGTCGCGGCAATAAATACGACGGTATAATTATGGACCCGCCATCCTATGGAAGAGGGCCGACGGGTGAGGTGTGGAAAATCGAAGAAAACATAGATGAATTTGTTGATCTTGTTTCGGGGGTTCTTTCGGACGAGCCTCTCTTCTTCCTTCTTAATTCCTATACCACAGGACTTTCGGCATCGACTATGAAATATATTACCACAGTGCGACTTTTATCAAAAAAGACGGGATATTCCGAAGCAGACGAACTTGGGCTTCCTGTTAAAAACACCGGACTTGCACTTCCGTGCGGCTCTAGCGTAAGAGTTACATTTAAAAAATAACTGTTTGGAAAATAGAATGAACGAAGTAATAATCAAAGTAGAAAATCTAGGATATACCTATACGGACAGCGTTGAAGATCAGCTTGTAAAAACCGACGTTATGCCTGCTTTGGAGGGTGTGAGCCTTGAAATTAAAAGAGGCGAATACCTTGCGGTTTTGGGTCACAACGGTTCGGGTAAATCCACTTTTGCAAAGCTTATAAATCTTATTCTCACACCTACTGTCGGGAAAATATATATCGACGGTGTAGATATTACTCGCAAGGATTTTACCGAGGATGAGGTCTTTGAGGTAAGGCAAAAGGTTGGAATGGTATTCCAAAATCCCGACAATCAGCTTGTTGCAACGGTTGTTGAAGAAGACGTAGCCTTCGGGCCTGAAAATCTGGGACTTCCGAGAGAGGAAATCAGAAAGAGGGTTGACCAAGCTCTTGAAATGGTTGGAATGACCGAATATTCCCGTCACGCACCCCACAAGCTTTCGGGCGGACAAAAACAGAGAGTTGCAATTGCGGGCATTATTGCAATGAAACCCGAAATTATAATCTTTGACGAGTCTACCGCTATGCTTGATCCCAAGGGCAGAGCCGAGGTTATAAGGATTATGGAAAAGCTCAACCGTGAGGAGGGCATTACCGTAATTAATATCACACATTATATGGACGAAGCGGCAAGAGCCGACCGTGTTGTTGTAATAAACGATGGAAAGCTTCTTGTTGACGGAAGCGCAAGAGATGTTTTCGACAGAGTCGAGCTTCTTCGATCTGTCGGACTTGAATCCACTCAGGGAACAGAGCTTTTGCACTCTCTTCGAGAAGCGGGAATTAAAATTAACGGAGAGAGTCTTACTCTTGAGGAAACTATCAAAACTCTTGAAAATTATCTAGAGGACTTTAAGGTAAATGAGTAATATTCTGGAATTAAAAAACGTAACTTACGTTTATTCGGGCGGAACTCCCTTTGAGCGAGTCGCCTTAAAAAATATTAATATTGCCTTCGAAAGCGGAAAGATAACCGGACTTATAGGACATACCGGATCGGGTAAATCTACCCTTGTCGGACTTTTGAACGGACTTAATAAACCAAGCTCTGGAAGCGTTTTTCTTGACGGTGAAGATATTTGGGCAAAGCCCAAGGAAATAAGCCGCGTACGCTTTAACGTGGGACTTGTTATGCAGTACCCCGAGTATCAGCTTTTTGACGAAACCGTAAGGGGTGATATCGGCTTTGCTCTTCGTAACAAGGGTTTGCCGGCGGAAGAGATAGAAAAAAACGTTCTTGAAGCGGCAAAATTTGCAGGTGTTTCCGAGGACTTGCTTGATAAATCTCCCTTTGATCTTTCGGGTGGACAAAAGCGAAGAGTCGCAATTGCCGGCATTATCGCTATGCGTCCTAAGGTACTTGTTCTTGACGAGCCTGCGGCAGGTCTTGACCCCAGAGGAAGAAGAGAAATTCTCGGAAGCCTTCACGATTACGCAAGGCAAACCGGCGGTTCGGTAATCCTCGTCAGCCACTCTATGGAAGATATGGCTCACTATTGCGACAACGTTGTTGTAATGAGTGGTGGCGAAATATGTATGTCCGGTACGGTTGAGGAAATCTTTTCTCAGGCTGACCGACTTATTGAAGTCGGACTTGACGTGCCGGTGGTTGCAAAGGCAGCTTCGGCTCTTATAGCTAAAGGCTTTAAGCTTTGCGGCAACCTTTATACCGTCGAGGGCGTAAAGGAAGCTATTCTTAAATACGTCGGGGAGGTGAAGAAATGATATCCGATATCACTTTAGGTCAATTTTTCCCCGGAAAATCCGTAATACACAAGTTAGATCCAAGAGCGAAAATAATACTTTCACTTTTCTTTATCGTGGCGGTATTTTTCGCTAATAATCCAGTAGCCTTTGCCTTTATGTTCATTTGCTCGGTGATTTTGGTGTTGCTGAGCAAAATATCCCTTAAGGTAATATTAAAAGGATTAAAGCCTATTGTGTTTATTGTTCTTTTGACGGCTATTCTCAATTTGTTTATGACAAGCGGTGAAGGCGAACCGTTGGTTGACTTTTGGATATTCAGAATTTATACCGACGGAATTATGAGAGCTGTATTTATGGCAATCCGAGTACTTCTCCTTATCGTCGGAACGAGCGTTCTTCTTACCTATACGACCTCTCCCATAGCACTTACCGACGGTCTTGAATCGCTTCTTTCACCACTGAAGCATATTAAAGTACCCGTTCATACCTTTGCTATGATGATGTCAATAGCTTTAAGATTTATTCCCACGCTGGTTGAGGAAACCGAAAAAATTATGAATGCTCAAAAATCAAGAGGTGCCGATTTCTCAAACGGCAGTCTTGTAAAGAGAGCAAAGGCTCTGATACCGATTCTTATACCCCTCTTTGTTTCTTCCTTTAAGAGAGCAGAGGAACTTGCAACAGCTATGGAATGCCGTTGCTACCGAGGGGATAAAAACCGCGTAAAGCTCGTAAAGCTTCAATACCGTGCCACTGATTTTTTGTGGCTCTTTATGTCGGTTTTGTTCCTTGGTGCGATTGTTTGTCTTTCGATTATACCTTATGGATTGGGATTTGACGGAGCAGTGTTCGATATTCTGTTTTATAAAATTTAAAGAGATAAAAGGAGGCAGACTGTGAAATATTTTGCAAAAATAAAATACCTTGGCACAAATTTTCACGGCTTTCAGGTACAGCCGGACAAGAGAACTGTCCAGGGAGAGCTTTGCTCCGGTCTTGCCGAAGCTTTGGGAGTGCCCTGTAAGGTTACAGGTTGCAGCCGCACAGATGCCGGAGTACACGCAAACGAATTTTGCCTTACGGTAGAAGCAGACGGAGCGAGTGTTCCTCCCGAAAAGCTTCCCCTTGCCGTTGCGAGATTTCTTCCTAACGATTTGTCTCTTTTTTATGCCGAGGAATGTGCCGACGACTTCCATCCCCGCTATGACGTAAAGGAAAAGGAATATCTTTACCGTATAATAAACAAGCCGGTTTACGATCCCTTTGAATATGGAAGAGCCTGGTTTTTGCCAAGAAAAATTGATGAACAAAAAATTGCTCTTATGAATGAGGGAGCAAAGGAAATAATCGGTAAGCGTGACTTTTCTTCCTTTATGTCCGAAGGATCGGATACCGAGGATACTGTAAGAGACGTAAAGGCTCTTTCCGTAACAAAAAATGGCGATTATATCGAAATTAGAATATCCGCCGACGGTTTTCTTTATAATATGGTAAGAATAATCGTAGGAACGCTTGTTGAGGTGGCTTACGGCAGATTTTCTCCGAGAGATATTAAAAAAATCATCGAATCAAATGACAGAAAAAAAGCCGGAATGACAGCGCCGCCCGAAGGACTTTATTTAAATCGGGTTACTTATTAAATTCCAAAAAGGGAATTATTCGGCAAAATAAAAATTATCTCCGTCAGGTATTATAATCTTGACGGAGGTTTTTTATGAAAAAAATAAAAAAGGCAGTGAAGGTTATTGCGATTATTGTCCTTGTTTTTGCCGCTTTGGTAACGCTCTTTCTTGCCGGATTGTTTGTTTATGCAAAGGTGAATATAGATTTTGAGGGAGATACAAGACTATTCGATTATTCCTCTCACTTTGAGTCAACAACCTTTTATGCCGATTCGGATTTGTCCGATGATGTATATACCCCGGCAGAGATTGAAATCTCGGGCTCTCTTAAAAAAATCCATTACACTCTTGATGAAATAAGTCCGTACTTGAAATACGGTTTTATTGCAGTAGAGGACAGAAAATTTTACGACCATAAAGGCGTTGACATAAAGCGTACAGCCTATGCAGCTGCAAATTATATCTTTAAAGGCGATAGAAAGTTCGGTGGCTCTACAATAACCCAACAGGTGGTAAAAAATATCAGCGGAGATAATCTTCCGAAGCTGAAAAGAAAATTTAACGAAATAATCAGGGCGATCCATATTGAAAAAAACTACACCAAAGATGAAATTTTAAGCCTTTATCTTAACGTTATTCCTATGGGAGAGAATATGTATGGCGTAGGAATTGCTTCAAGAAGCTATTTCGGCTGCGAGCCGAAGGAGCTTACCGCATCACAAGCTGCGACTCTTATAGGTATAACCAACGCTCCCACGGCATACAGCCCATATAAAAATTCCGAAAAATGCCTTGAAAAACGAAATCAGGTTTTGAAGATTATGGAAAGAGAAGGGGTTATCGGCAAGGAGGAGTGTACTGCCGCCTTATGTGAGCCTCTTGGAGTTTTACCAAAGAGCGAAGGCTCGGATATATACGACTCCTGGTTTGTTGAAACGGTAATTTCCGAGGCATCTTATGCACTCTCAAAAAAATTGAGCATTTCAAAGTCGGCTGCCGAAAAAATTCTTCTTGGCGGCGGATATAAAATTTATACCACAATGGATATAAAGGTGCAAAAGGCTCTTGAAGAATATTTTGAAAATGAGTCGAATTTTCCCGATAGTATAAACTCGGGACTTGGTTATGCTATGGTTGTCACCGAAAACGAAAACGGCGACCTTGTGGGAATTGTGGGCGGTGTAGGAGAAAAGCGGCAGAACAGAATTTTAAATAAAGCATTGACTCCTCATACTCCCGGTTCAGCATTAAAGCCTATTGCACTTTATGCTCCCCTTATAGACGAGGGGAAAATCAACTATGCAACCGTTTTTGACGATACACCGGTCAGTTTTTCGGAAAACGAGCCGTATCCCAGAAATTCGCCAAACGTTTATTTTGGACTTACCACGGTAAAAGACGGACTGTCGTATTCGAAAAATACTCTTGCCGTAAGGCTCTGTGAAGCAAGAGGGATAGATAACGTTTATAAAACTTTAAAGGAAAGCTATGGCTTTGATACTCTTGTTGAAAGGGAAAAGACGGCAGACGGAAGAGTTATAACAGATATTGCACTTGCTCCGATGGCTCTTGGGCAGTTAAGCTACGGTGTTCCGTTATCAAAGCTAACCGAAGCTTATAGCGTTCTTTCGGGTGAGGGAATTCACAAGAAGATGCGCTCATTTCTTGAAATATACGATTCAAAAGGCTCGCTTGTCCTAAAAAACGAGAGAGAGGAGAGGCGGATATTAAAGGAAACTACTGCAGAAATCGTTACTAAAATCCTTGAAGCTGCGGTGGAAGAAGGCACGGCAAAAAGTATAAGTCTTAAAGATGTTATACCAACCGCAGGAAAAACAGGCACGTCAGGCGGCGGCAAAGATAAGCTCTTTGTGGGATATACGCCTTATTATACCGCAGGTATATGGTGCGGCTTTGACGGTGGCAGGGGATGTGCCGAGGGATTACATCCCTCCCATCTTAAAATCTGGGACGAAGTGATGCATAATATTCACAGTGAAATAATTGAAAAAGGCGATATATCCGAATTTTCAACCGAAGGACTTATTAAACGCCCGTACTGCAAGGATTCGGGAATGCTATATTCCGAAAACTGCCTTTTTGACCCCAGAGGAACAAGGCTTGAATATGGATACTTTACCCCGGATAATGCACCGAATGATATTTGTAAAACCCACGTTTCCGTTTTGTACGACTCGGTCGAAAAGGGAATTGCAACAAAGAATTGCCCGAAAGAAAATCTTGTAAAAATCTCGCTTCTCGATATACCGTATAGGTCGTTTCCTAGGGAAATCATAATCTCTGACGCAGAATACGTTTACAGAAGAATATACGATGAAGATGTCTGCCAAAGTGAAAATCTTCCTTATTTTTATGATGCCCTTCCGCCAGAGGAATACGCAGGTGTCAGCGGTAATAAAAAACAGTTTAACTGCGGTTGCAAAAAGCATTAAAATCTATTTACTTTTTTATCTCTATGTGTTAAAATAAGCTAAAGCTTTATGCGAAAGCGAAGATAGGTGACGAGATAATTAAGGAATGCTTGTAAATATGAATTTTGAGATAATTTATTCTTCAAGGCGAACTGTATCCCTTTCGGTAAAAGAAGGGAAGCTTCTTGTAAGAGCACCCTACGGCACAAAGGAAAGCCGTATAAATGAAATAATAAAAGCACATTCTGCTTGGATAGAAAAACATCTTAAAAAGCAGGAGGAAAAAGCAAAGCTTCACCCCGAGCCAACTGCCGAGGAGGAAGCGAGACTTAGAAATCTTGCAAGAGAAATACTGCCTGCAAAAACCGAACATTATGCCAAAATTATGGGTTTAAAATACAGCAGAATAACTATAACGGGTGCAAAAACAAGATTTGGCTCTTGCTCCTCAAAAGGAAATATTGCCTATTCTTTCAGAATTATGAGCTACCCTGACGAAGCTGTTGATTACGTTGTTGTACACGAATTATCTCACCTTGTGGAAATGAATCACTCAAAAAACTTTTACAAGTTGGTGGAGAGCGTTCTCCCCGATTACAAGGAACGCGCAAAGCTCCTAAAAAAATAATTGAAAACGCTTGTGCTATAAAAACACAAGCGTTAATTTTTTATTGTCCTAAAATTTATGAAATTTCGGTTTTTGAATTAACAAAAATGTCCGCATTTGCTTACCACTATGTATTTGGGAAGATAATGATAGATTGGTATAATTTTTTGTTTTACACTTCAAGATAGGAATTGATTAATTTATCTTTTTTATATTCTAACTTTAAGGAGAAAAACCTCTCTTCATTATCAAGCAAATCAAAGAAAATTTTGTCCCCCTCCCATATGGGAAGCGAGGGGATTTTTTCTTTTTTCACCCACTCGAGAACACCCTCGTCGCAGTTATAATCAATCTCACCCTCGTATCCTAATGCGGTAAACAGATGCATATATTCGGTGCCGTATTCATCGGATACAAAGGTAACTATTCCCCGATAACGAAGATTTTTTGGTACAACTCCGCATTCTTCATATATTTCGCGTCTTGCGCACTCAAAAGGCGTCTCTCCCGCTTCAAATTTCCCTCCGACACCTATCCATTTGTCGTGATTTTCATCGTTTTTCTTTTTTACACGGTGAATCATAAGGTAGGAGTCGTTTTCTTCTATATAACAAAGGGTAGTGTTTTTCATAAATCCTGTCCTTTTTGTTTTTTTATATTTTACCACTTTTTTGTAGCTTTTTCAACCCCTAAAATATTTATGTATAAACTGTAAAAACAGCTAATAGCCGTATTGACTTTTTTATATTTATGAGTATAATAGTTAAGTGGTTAATCATTAACTTGTTAATGAAAGGAGATTTTATGTCCGAAACAAAGCTTATGAGAGCTATCGAAATGATGATAAAAACCAATAAAATGCATCGATTTATGATAGACTCGCACGTTAAGGAAATAGGAATACATAGAACTCAGCATAGAATCTTAATGCATCTTGCAAGAGACGGTATGCTTCCGTCGCAAAAGGAACTTGCTGACAGACTTGATATAACTCCGGCAGCGGTAACCGGCGCTCTTAAGAAAATCGAGCAGAACGGCTACGTTGAAAGGACTCTGGGGCAGGACACCCGTTATAACGAGCTGAAGATAACCGAAAAGGGACTTGCAATGGTAAACCGAACAAGAGAAATTTTCTCCGAGGCAGACACGAAAATGTTTGACGGTTTTACCGACGAGGAGCTTGAGACTTATATTTCTTGTCTTGAAAAGCTTCAAATTAACATTAAAAAGCATACCAACTCCTAGAAAGGATTAGAAAAATGAAAAGATGGATGAAATACGTAAGGCCTTATATTAAGTCCTTTATTTTAGGCCCTCTCGGTATGATTATCGAGGTTATAGGCGAGATGTTTATGCCGCTTATACTTGCAATGATAATAAACGACGGCAATGCAGGTGTTCTCACCGTTCCTTCAAGCATCGCTTATGCGGGAATACTCGTTGGAATTGTCCTGTTTATGATGGCAGGCGGTGTTGCAGGCGCTTATTTCGGAGCAAAGGCTTCGGTTAACTTCGCTGCCGATCTTCGAAAAGACGTCTATACTAAAATTCAAAAATACTCCTTTGCAAATATAGACAAATTTTCAGCAAGCTCCTTGGTTACAAGAATGACAAACGACGTCACTCAGCTTCAGAACTTTGTCAATATGCTTCTCCGTATGGCTCTTCGCTCACCCGGTATGTTTATAGGCGGTATTATAATGGCGATAAGTCTTCGCCCCAGCCTTTCTGTTGTCCTCGGTGTTACGATGCCTATGATGCTTATCGTTATTTTCACTCTCATAAGGATAGGTATGCCGAGATTTGAGAAGCTGCAGAAAAAGGTAGATAAGCTCAACTCAACGGTGCGTGAGAACGTAACCAATGTAAGAGTAGTAAAGTCCTTTGTAAGAGAGGATTATGAAATCAATAAGTTCGAAAATGATAACGCAGAGCTTAAAAGATCGGGTATGAATGCCGTTAAGGTAATGATTTATATGGGCCCGGTTATGAATATTTTTATGTATATATCGGTTATTGCGATTATCTGGTTCGGACACGGTGAGGTTCTTAACGTAGGCATGGAGCCCGGAGACCTCATGGCATTCGTTACTTACACAACACAGATATTGTCCTCGCTTATGATG
>JAZTXO010000059.1:0-6782 GCA_045636445.1 Eubacteriales bacterium
ATATATGATATAATTATATAAATATTATATAATATTAAAAGATTTTAGGGAAAGGAAATGAATTTATGGATGAGCTTTTGGAAATATCCGAAGCCTTAAAAGAGGAGCTTAAAATAAGAACCAGCGCAGTAAAATCTTCCTATGATCTTTGGTTCGGAGATCTTAATCTTACTTCTCTTACAGAAGATAAGGCTGTTCTTTCCACTCCTACAAAAATAAGAAAAAGAATACTTTCAACAAGATATAATAAGGTCATTAAAGAAAGCCTTGAAGAGATAATTGGCTTCCCCGTTGAAATTGAAATTGTTTCTCTTGACGCTGATGAATTTAAAAGCGAAGTTGAAATTGTTTCTCCTAAACAGAATGAAGAGAACAAAGAAGAAAGCCTAAAAAAAGAGCAACAGATTCAGCAAATTTTAAAGGATCATTCCGGCAAAAGCACAATTCTTGACGAATACACCTTTGAAAACTTTGTTGAGGGCGAATCAAATAAATTTGCAAAGGCTGCCTGCCTTGCGGTTGCAAAATATCCTTGCGAGGATCACAACCCTCTGTTTATTCACGGTCATTCCGGACTTGGCAAAACCCACCTTCTTTATGCAATAATGCATTATTTGAAGAAAACCAGACCTGAACTTAATATTATATACAAAACCTGCGAATCCTTTATGAACGAGCTTATAGATTCCATAGGTAACAAAACAACCTTGGCATTTAAGGAAAAATACAGAACTGCCGACGTTCTTCTTATTGACGATATTCAGTTTATTGCAGGTAAAGTATCTACTCAAGAGGAATTTTTCCACACCTTCTCTACCCTTTATGAGTCCGGAAAACAGATAATTTTGACATCCGACCGTCCTCCAAAGGAAATCAATCCTCTGACCGAAAGACTTAAAACAAGATTTGAAGGCGGACTTATTGCCGACGTTCAGCCTCCATCGTTTGAGCTTCGTACCGCTATTATCAAGAAAAAATCCGAATCTCTCGGAATAAGCCTTTCTTCAAATTTGGTTGACTATATGGCAGAAAGACTTAATAATAACATAAGACAGATTGAGGGTGTTATTAAAAAGCTTTACGCCGTTGTATCTCTTACCGGCGCTGAGGTAAACAAGGAAACTATCGATCATATTATTTCTATCGTTGACCCGGGTAATATTCCAACGAGCGCTCTTATAGAGAAGATAATAAGCGTTGTGTCAAACAAGTACGGTGTTAGCGCTAATGATATTAAATCCAAGAAGAAAACCGAAAACGTTGCTAACGCAAGACACGTTGCAATCTATATTTCAAGACAGATTACTAATCTAACTCTTGATGAAATAGGAGAAATTTTCTCAAGAGACCACTCTACGATTCATTCCTCTCTTAATAAAATTGAAATCAATATTAAGACGAAGAAAAATTATGAGGAAGAGATAAATTCCATCATCAACGAGATTAAGGCAAAATAATTTTCAACATTTTTTTGTGGAAAAGCTGTTAGTTTAGTATAGTATTCAATGTTTAAAACTCTTTTTAAAACCTTCAATTTTTTATAAACAATCTAATAAAGAGAAATTGTTGAAAAAAAGAGTCAAAAATTCCTTAATTTTCAAGGGAAAATCGACTTTTCAACAAAACTAACAGAATCTAATTCTATTACCCCTACCATAAATAAAATAAATTCATTCGGAGAGCTCTTCTCTTTTTAAAGGAAAGGATAAACAAAATGAAATTTACAGTGCTTAAATCCGCTTTAATGAATAAGCTTACCCCTGCAATGGGTACGGTTTCAAATAAAAATACAATTACCTCTATCGAGGGTGTTCTTATAGAAGCGGTTGACGATAATTACGTAAGAATTTCTACATACGATATGAATAAGGGTGTAAGAGCTATTGTAGAAACCGTTTCTGTTGAAAGAGAAGGAAAATATATAATCAATGCTCAAAGACTTTACCAGACAATAAGAGTTCTTCCCGAAGATGAAATAACGATCGAGGTAAATGAAAAGCTTAACTGTACTATTTCCTGCGGTAAGGCTTCGTTCTCTATGTTTGCAATGAAAGGCGAGGACTTCCCTAACCTTCCCGAGCTTTCTTCCGACAGAGGATTTGAGATTTCTTCCGAAAAACTCAGAATGATGATAGGAAAGGTTTCTCACTCGATTGCCGAGCTTGATAACCGTCCTATGCTTTGCGGTGCTTTCTTTAAAATTAAAAAGGATTATATTGAGGTTGTATCCTGCGACAGCTACACTCTTTCGAAATGTGTTATGAGATGCGATATTTCTTCTATTTCGGGAGATGATATGGATTATTCCTTTATTATTCCCGGACACGCATTAGGTGAGCTTTCAAAAAATCTTGCCGACGGCGATGATGAAAAGGTAAACTTCTTCATTTCGAGAAAACACGCTATTGTTAAAAAAGGAGACCTTATCTTCTTTACAAGAACAATAGACTCCGAATATATAAATTATGAAAGAATCATTCCCAAGGAAAACGATATTATTGTAACGGTTGATAGAGAAAGACTTCTTGACGCTCTTGAAAGAGCAAATATCGTTGCAGAGGAAAAAATTAAGGGTAGCGGAAGAAGCTACGTTAAAATCTCTCTTGAAGACCAGAATATGGTTATTACCTCTTCTTCTATAAACGGTAAGGTATTTGACGAGATGGATTGCGTTCACGAGGGTAACGATATAGAAATAGGCTTTAATTGCCGTTATCTTATTAACAGCATTAAGGTTGCCGAGGGTGAAAATATTAAAATGACCTTCAAGAGCTCGAATATGGCAATCACAATTGAGCCTCTTATCAAAGACGAGGAGTTCAATTACTTCTATATGATATTACCTGTAAGAATGAACGAGCAGGCATGAAAATAAAAAAAATAAGAGTAAGAAATTTTCGTAATATCGAAGAATGTGAAATAGATTTTTCTGACGGAGTTAATCTTCTTTACGGAAATAATGCTCAGGGAAAAACCAATATTGTTGAAGCTATTTATCTTTTTTCTAGAGGAAAATCCTTTAGAGCGAGAGAGGAAAAGGAGCTTATAAGATTTGGTGAAGAGGGTTTTTATCTCTATATTGATTATGAAAGCAATATTGGAAGAGAAACTCTTGAATATTCTCTTTTAAATAATGAAAGACAAAGAAAAAAGAACGGATATAAGATTAAAAAGATAAAAGAAATGATTGGAAGCTTTAAATCTGTTCTTTTCTATCCCGACGATTTAGGTCTTGTTAAAGACGGGCCTGATAAAAGAAGAGAATTTTTAAATATCGCTTCTTCTCAGTGCTTTCCCGATTACATAAAAAATTATTCCGATTATAAAAAGGCTCTTGAAAACAGAAACTGTCTTCTTAAAATGATAAATAAAGGATTTTTCGTTGACAGAAGAGAGATCGATTCCTGGTCGGAGTCTTTAGCGGAATATGCATCGTTCATTTATCTTTCAAGAATTGAATTTTTGAAAAAGCTTGAGGTTTATGCTAAAAGATTTATTGAAGAAATATCCTCGGGCAAGGAAAAAATTGATATTAGTCTTTCTTCGGATATTGAATTTGAAGAAAATGAAAGAGAAAAGGTAAAAGAAATTTATAAATTGAAATTTGAAGAAAATCTTGACAGAGAAATTTCAGCCGGAGTAACTCTTTTCGGCCCTCACAGAGACGACGTTAAAATAGTTATAAACGGCAATGATTCAAGACTTTTTGCATCTCAAGGACAGCAAAGATCGATAGTTCTTTCCTTAAAACTTGCAGAGGGTGAGGTTATAAGAGAAATTTCGGGAGAATATCCGGTATTTCTTTTTGACGACGTTTTATCCGAATTAGACTCGGAGAGAAGAAGATATATTCTTTCCGGCAAGGATAAAAAGCAGATTATAATCACCTCTTGTTCAAGAGATGAGACCGGCGGCTTTACCGACAGAGAAATTGACGTAAATCAAGGTAAATTTAAAATAAGGGAATAAAATGTTTTTACATATAGGAAACGGAAAAAGCGTTTTAAAAAAGAATATTATAGGTATTTTTGATCTTGATACCTCTACCGTTTCAAAAACGGGTAAGGATTTTATAAACAAAATGGAAAGGCAAGGACTTCTTGAATATGAGGATTTCGACCTTCCAAGATCCTTTGTTTTAGTTGAAGAAGATAATAAATATAAGGTAAGATTATCAAGAATATCTACGGCAGGACTTAAAACCCGAGCCGAAGAAGAAATTAACGACGCAGAATAAAGAAAGGCAAGAAATAGAATGGAAGAAAAAATGATAGAAAAGAACGGTTATGACGACAGTCAAATACAAGTTCTTGAAGGTCTTGAGGCTGTAAGAAAACGCCCCGGTATGTACATAGGAACTACTTCCATCAAGGGACTTCATCATCTTGTTTACGAGATAGTGGATAACTCTATTGACGAGGCTCTTGCTGGATATTGCAGCTGCATAAAAATTACTATTCATCAGGATAACAGTATTTCTGTTGAAGATGACGGACGCGGTATTCCTTCGGGTATGAACGAAAAGCTTGGACTTCCTACTCTTGAAGTTATTTATACGGTACTTCACGCAGGAGGAAAGTTTGGAGGAGAAGGTTATAAGATTGCGGGCGGACTTCACGGTGTTGGAGCGTCTGTTGTTAACGCTCTTTCCGAGTGGCTTGAGGTTGAAAACTGCAGAGACGGTAAAAGATTTACCGAAAGATTTGAAAGAGGAGCTGTTGCAAGACAGTTTAAATGCGAGGGTGATTCTGACGGACGCCACGGTGTTTGCGTAAGATTCAAGCCCGATCCTACTATCTTTGAGGAAACTGTTTTTGAATATGAAACTCTTCTTACAAGAATGAGAGAGCAGTCATTCCTTAATGCAGGTGTTAAGATTATTCTTATCGATGCAAGAGAAGGTCAGGAAAGAGAAGAGATTCTTCATTACGAGGGAGGTATAATTTCCTTCGTTGAATATCTTAATAATGAAAAAAGAGGAACTGCTGTTCACCCCGAAATTATATATATGAAGGGTGAAGAAAACGGTTCTATTGCCGAAGTGGCTATGCAGTATAACGATAGCTACAACGAGGTTCTTATATCCTTCGCTAACAATATGTCTACTATTGAGGGCGGAACTCACGAAACAGGCTTTAAAACCGCTCTTACAAGAGCGATAAACGATTACGCCAGAAAAACCGGTGTAATAAAGGGCGATGACAAGGGACTTTCGGGCGAGGACGTAAGAGAAGGTCTTGTCGCTATTATTTCGGTAAAGCTTACAGACGCTCAGTTTGAGTCACAGACAAAAGCAAAGCTCGGAAACTCCGAGATGAGACGTCTTGTAGATAATATAGTTTATACAAAGCTTGAAGAATTCCTTGAAGAAAATCCCTCGTCAGCCAAGATGATAATCGAAAAGGCTATGGCGGCAAACAGAGCGAGAGAGGCTGCAAGAAAGGCAAGAGAAATTTCGAGAAAGAAAAACGTTCTTGAAGTTTCAACCCTTCCCGGAAAACTTGCCGACTGTAACGAGAGAGATTCAAGATTTACCGAAGTATATCTGGTAGAGGGAGACAGTGCGGGAGGTTCTGCAAAGAACTGCCGAGACAGCCGTTTCCAGGCAATTCTTCCTTTAAGAGGTAAGGTTCTTAACGTAGAGAAATCAAGACTTGATAAGGTTTATTCAAACACTTCTCTTATTCCTATTATTCAGGCTCTCGGCTGCGGTATCGGTGACGATTTCAATATTGAAAAGCTCCGTTACGGAAAAATAGTAATTATGGCGGATGCCGACGTTGACGGTTCTCACATAAGAATACTTCTTCTTACATTCTTCTTCCGTCACATGCGTCCTCTAATTGAACACGGCCATATATATCTTGCCCAGCCTCCGCTTTATAAGGTTTATAAGGGCAAACAGCTTCGTTATGCATTCTCCGATGAAGAAAGAGACAGAGCTATCGAAGAGCTTGGAGTTAAGGGCGTTGAATCCGAGAGATATAAAGGTCTTGGAGAAATGGACGCAGAGCAGCTTTGGGAAACTACGATGGACCCTGAAAGAAGAACGCTTCTTAAGGTTACTATCGAGGACGCCATAAAGTGCGATGAAATATTCTCTGTGCTTATGGGTGATATGGTTGAACCCAGACGCGAATTTATTACCAAGAACGCAAGGTTCGTTGAAAACCTCGACATTTAAGGGATAAAAATATGGAACATAACTATCAATCAAACGATATATCCTTCCCTCTTCAAAAAATCGAAGAGAGAAATATGGAAAAAGAGGTAAGACAGTCATTTATTGAATATTCAATGAGTGTTATTACTTCACGTGCTCTTCCCGACGTAAGAGACGGAATGAAGCCCGGTCAGAGAAGAATTCTCTACGCTATGTATGAGGATAATCTTACTCACGAAAAGCCTTTCAGAAAATCGGCTACTACCGTTGGTAACGTGCTTGGTAGATACCACCCTCACGGTGACTCGGCAGTTTACGGCACGATGGTAAGAATGGCGCAGGACTTTTCTCTCCGTTATCCTCTTATAGAAGGTCACGGAAACTTCGGTAACGTTGACGGTGACGGCGCAGCTGCATACCGTTATACCGAGGCAAGAATGGCAAGAATTGCCGACTATATGATGAGCGACATTGAGAAAAATGTCGTTCCTATGACAAGAAACTTTGATAACACAAGAGACGAGCCTACCGTACTCCCCTCCCGTTTCCCCAATCTCTTGGTAAACGGTGCGGTTGGTATCGCGGTCGGTATGGCAACCTATATCCCTCCTAAGTCGGA
>JAZTXO010000060.1:0-15265 GCA_045636445.1 Eubacteriales bacterium
ACTCCTTGGCTCACAGAACGACATGGCTACGATCCGACTTAGTGTATAGGGCGAGAGCGAATATATGCCCGGCAGGTCGGTTATAATAACGTTATCTCGACCTTTGAGCTTACCCTCCTTTTTCTCAACGGTAACTCCCGGCCAGTTTCCTACAAACTGGTTAGAGCCGGTAAGAGCGTTGAACAAAGTAGTCTTTCCGGAATTGGGATTACCCGCAAGGGCAATTTTGATTTCCATCTGATTTTTCCTTTCTTATCTATTAAAAGGTTAGCTAGAGCTAACCCCTAGGAACAAAAAAATTATTCAACCTCGATCAAAGCAGCGTCCTCGCCTCGGATCGAAAGCTCGTATCCTCGTACGTGAAGCTCTATCGGGTCGCCCAGCGGAGCAACCTTTCTTACGGTTACGGTAGTTCCCTTGGTTATACCCATATCCATTATTCTACGCCTTACAGCCCCCTCGCCGTGGAGCTTTACGACCTTTGCGCTTTTACCGATCTTGACGTCCTTCAAGCTGTTCATAGGCATTCCTCGCAAATTTTCATTATAATTTCGGTTAGCCAAGGCTAACTACGCTTAATATAATACACCAAATGGCAAAAAAAGTCAATAGAAAACCCTGCATTTTTTCATTTTTGTTTATTTTGTAAAAAGGCAAGAGTTAGCCTCGGCTAACCCTTTGTGCAGAATGTACTTTGCCCGGGACTTGATTTTTTCAAATGAAAGTGATATAATGTATTAAGTAAACTTAACGTCTTAAAGAGGTAGTTAAATGAACTTGCAGGAATCCGGACAGATGTATCTTGAATCGATACTGATATTGACTAAGAAAAATCCAAACGTGCGTTCTATTGACGTTTGTGAATATATGGGATTTTCAAAGCCCAGCGTCAGCCGCGCTATCGGACTTCTTAAGTCGGGCGGATACGTTTCGGTTGACGAAAACGGCTACCTTTCCCTTACCCCTATGGGCGCTGATATAGCTCACAAAATGTACGAGCGTCACACGCTGCTTACCGAGCTGCTTACCTCTATGGGTGTTTCGGAAAAAACCGCTTCCGAGGACGCTTGTAAAATAGAGCATCACATAAGTGACGAATCCTTCGACGCTATAAAAAAGGCACTTAATAAATAATCCAAATTTCGAGACAAAACCGTATTTATGTAATCTCTTGTTTGCATTTTTGCGGTTTTTCGCTTTTTGGGGCATTTTTGTTTTGTTATTTTCTCAAAGCGGAACACAACTTTTTAAAAGAATAATTTCTCAAATTTGGTTTTTTTCAAAAAAACACTTTACAAATGCGTTTCTTTTTGTTATAATATAATGCGTGATTTTTTAATACCGACCTTTTTTAAAAGGTCTAAAAAAGGAGTTGTTTAATTATGAGCCGTATGGTCGGCACAGTTTCAAGAGGTATCAGAGCTCCCATTATCAGAAGCGGCGACAACCTTGTTGACATCGTAACAAGCTCTATACTTGACGCAGCGGCAGATGACGGATTCGTTATCCGCGACCGCGACATAATCGCTATGACCGAAGCTATCGTTGCAAGAGCGCAGGGCAACTACGCTACCGTTGACGATATTGCAGCTGACGTTAAAGCAAAATTCCCCGAGGGTACAGTTGGTGTTATCTTCCCTATACTCAGCCGTAACCGCTTTGCAATCTGTCTTAAAGGTATTGCAAGAGGCGCGAAGAAGGTTGTTCTTATGCTTTCCTACCCCTCTGACGAGGTTGGTAACCACCTTGTAAGCCTTGATAAGCTTGACGAAAAGGGCATCAATCCTTATTCCGACGTTTTAACTCTCGAAAAGTACCGTGAGCTTTTCGGCTACGAGAAGCACCGCTTTACCGGAGTTGACTACGTTGAGTATTACGAATCGCTCGTTAAGGGCGAGGGAGCTGAATGCGAGATAGTTTTCGCAAACGACTCAAGAGCTGTTCTTAAATATACCGACGCAGTTCTTAACTGCGATATTCACACCAGAGCAAGAACCAAGCGTCTCCTTCTTGCGGCAGGAGCTAAGACCGTATTCGGTCTTGATGAAATAATGAATGCTCCTATTGGCGAAAGCGGATTTAACGCAGATTACGGTCTTCTCGGCTCTAACAAGGCTACCGACGACTCGGTTAAGCTCTTCCCCAGAGACTGTCAGCCTATCGTTGACGCAATTCAGGCTCGTATTAAGGAAGCTACCGGCAAAACCGTTGAGGTTATGGTTTACGGTGACGGAGCTTTCAAAGATCCTATCGGAAAAATCTGGGAACTTGCCGATCCGGTTGTTTCTCCCGCATATACCGCAGGTCTTGAAGGTACTCCCAACGAGTTGAAGCTCAAGTATCTTGCAGATAACGATTTTGCTTCCCTCTCGGGCGATGCTCTTAAGGAAGCTATCAAGACAAAGATTCAGGAAAAGGACGACAACCTTGTTGGTAACATGGTTTCCGAGGGTACAACTCCCCGCCGTCTTACCGACCTTATAGGTTCTCTTTGCGACCTTACCTCCGGCTCGGGCGACAAGGGTACTCCCATTGTCTTTATCCAGGGTTATTTCGATAACTACACAACCGAATAAAAAAATTAAAAAGAGGCTGTCTCAAATGCAAAATTTGGTGATAGCCTCTTTTGTTATAATTATGCATCCAAGGTGTTCATCATTAAGAAATCCTTAAGCTTTATGTGCCTTACAACGCTTGTAGAATAATCCAAATCGTCGTTTGTTATAAGAATTTTTTGAGACAAATTATCAATACCTCGGAACGCATCGAATTCTCTGTTATACGCCTTGTCCTCGGCAACGCTCAATGCCACTTGAATAAAATATTTCTTATTGCCACGCTGCGCCAAAAAATCGATTTCTTTTCCGGAATTATTATAAACGTTGATAGAGTAACCCATATAGACAAGCTCGTTATATACGATATTTTCAAGATTATGGGACAGGTCAAAACGGTTATCCATACAACGAATAGAGTTAAAAGCAACGTCTGCGTTGTATAACTTGGTATAAAAGCTTAGCTCACGTTTAGTTTTAGTTGAATACTGTTTAACCGATTCAACAATATATGCTTCTTCAAGATAGCCAAGATATTTCATAATTGTATTTACCGAGCAGGACTCGTGTTCACGCTTTACATAATCGTGAATGGATTTTGCGGAGAATATTCTGGCATTTGAGCGAAGTACGAAATTCACAAGACTTTTAAACAAGCTTTCCTTACGTATCTTGTAACGGTAAATCAAGTCGTTAATAATAATCGTATCGTCAAGATCGTTAAGATAACGCCTCTGTGCCTCTGAAGTATCGAATTCAAATCGCTTCGGAAATCCGCCCCAAACCAAATAATCGGTGATAGAAACATCTTTTTTAAGCTCTTTTGAATATTCAAGAATTTCTTTGTAAACAAACGGTCTGATGCGGAATGAAACGTATCTGCCGCTAAGTTCTTTCGTAAATTCACCGGATAACAGCTTCGAGTTTGATCCGGTTATAAATAACGAATAATCGTAAAGACGAAGAGTTTTACAAGCATCCTGCCAACCGTCGAGAACTTGAATCTCATCAAAGAAAAGATAACATTTGTTTTCTCTTTTATGTGCCTCAACATATTCAATTAAAGCATTACCGTTTTTTATATTTGCCGAAATGCGTTTGTCCTCAAAATTCAAGTAAATAATGTTGTCTGTTTTATTCGCAATTTCGCGCATGATCTGTTCAAGTATTATGGATTTTCCCGAACGTCTGATACCGGTAATGATTTTTATTAAATCAGATTCGTAAAATTCTCGAACCTTCTCAATATAATGCTCTCTGTAAATCATAAAATCACCTCACTATGTATATTATACTGAAAACTTTTGCGATTGTCAAGAAAAGTTTTCAGTATAATTGAGAGAAAATCAAAAACTCAAAAAAGTTTTCATTTATTATGTTATCATAAATGTCCGTATTGCTAATAGTAAAACAGCATCGGAGGTCACCTTATGAACGAATTGATAAATAATAATCTTGTTGAACAAATTAAGAGTTTGCTTGAAGCATCACGCCAGAAAATTGCCGTTGAAGTCAACACCGCTCTTTTGCATACTTACCGGCAGATTGGTAAAATTATCGTTTAAAACGAAGCATTGCATATCAGACCGCAAAAAGCTCGGACAATAACCGCTTGACATTATAGAAAAATAGTTGTATAATATAATTTACAAAATATTTTAGAGATTTACTTAAACTTACTTTAAGGAAGTAGAACTATGAAAATAATTATCGTTGGCTGCGGCAGAGTTGGCGAAGCTCTTGCAGAACAGCTTAATGAAGAGGGCAACGACATAATAGTAGTTGACCAGAATGCGGCAAAGGTTCGCAGCGTTGCCGCAAAATACGACCTTCTCGGTATTATAGGAAACGGAGCTACCCACTCGGTGCAGGAAGAAGCGGGCGTAAACGATGCCGACCTGCTTATTGCGGTTACAGGCTCTGACGAGCTTAATCTGCTCTGCTGCATTATGGCTAAAAAGGCGGCAGGCTGTCAGGTTATAGCGAGAGTAAAAAGTCCTGAATACGCTCAGGATATAGACTATCTTAAGAGAGAGCTTGGTCTTGCTATGGTAATCAATCCCGAGCACATGGCGGCAAAGGAAATAGCAAGAGTTTTGAACTTCCCCTCTGCAATTAAGATAGAGACCTTTGCAAAGGGAAGAGTTGAGCTTTTGAAATTCCGTCTTTCCGAGGGTTGCGCTCTTGCGGGACTTTCGATAAAGGAAGCTATGATGCGTTTGAAAGCCAACGTGCTTATCTGTACGGTAGAGCGTGGCGAAGAGGCGTATATTCCCAACGGTGATTTCGTTTTTGCCGAAAGGGACATAATTTCAATCGTTGCAGCTCCCAAAGCCGCAATAGACTTCTTTGACAAGATAAATTACAAAAACCAGGCGGCAAAGAATATTATCGTTGTCGGTCTTGGAGCTACCGCCCATTATCTTTGCGACGAGCTTAACCGCACGGGTGTAAAAGTCAAGGTTATTGAAAAAAATCCCGAGGTTTGCGACGATTTTGCGGAAAAATACGAGGATGTAACGGTTATCTGCGGCGAGCCTACCGACGAAGACCTTCTCAAAGAAGAGGGTATCGGCAGAACCGACGCGCTTGTAAGTCTTTCTCACATTGACGAGGAGAACATTTTGCTATCCCTTTACGCAAAGAGCGCGGGCGTTAAGAAAACGGTTACCAAAATCAACCGAATAGAATACACCAACGTAATAAACAACCTGGAGCTTGACACTATTATTCACCCGAGAAACATTACTGCCGACATTATAGCAAGATACGTCAGAGCCGCAAAGAAGAGCGAGGGAAGCAATATGGAAACCCTCTACAACGTCATTAAAGGCAAGGTTGAGGCGGCGGAATTTACCGTTTCTCAAGGTTCGCTTATCGTAGGCAAGCCTCTGGCGGAGCTTAGCTTCAAGGAAAACGTGCTTATTGCCGCAATTTTACGCGCGGGGCAGCTTATAGTCCCCAGAGGTAATGCGGTAATTCAGCCGGGCGACTCGGTGGTTATCGTTACTGCGGAGCTTGGTATTTACGACATTTCGGATATTCTTAAAAAGCAATAAAGGATGCGATTTTAATGAATTTTTCAATGATAAGATACACCCTGGGGTGGCTGCTCTCCTTTGAGGCATGCTTTTTCGCCCTGCCTATCGTCTGCTCCTTAATATACAGCGACGGCGCGGCTATGGGATTTCTCTTCTCTATGCTTATTTGCGCCGCTATTGGCGGACTTATGATAATAAAAAGGCCGAAAAGTACCGCATTTTACGCAAAAGAGGGCTTCGTTATCGTTTCCCTCTCCTGGATTCTTCTCAGTATTTTCGGCGCTCTGCCCTTTATGTTTTCAGGGGTTACGACTTCTTATATAGACGCTCTTTTTGAAACGGCTTCAGGCTTTTCGACCACCGGAGCATCAATTTTCACCGAGGTGGAATGGCTTCCCGAGTCTATTCTTCTTTGGCGAAGCTTCACCCACTGGATAGGCGGTATGGGAGTGCTGGTATTCATTATGGCATTTCTTCCTCTTTCGGGCGGCCACAACCTGCATCTTATGCGCGCGGAAAGTACCGGCCCTGACGTTTCAAAGCTTGTGCCCAAGGTAAGAAATACGGCTATAATACTGTACGGAATATATTTCGCTCTTACGGCAGTTCTGTTCATTTCTCTGCTTATTGCGGATATGAGCTTCTTTGACGCTATCAATACCGCATTTTCAACCGCAGGTACGGGCGGATTCGGATTTAAAAACGACAGCTTTGCCGGAGCGACTCCCGCCCAGCAGATAATAGTTACCGTTTTTATGCTCATATTCTCGGTAAACTTCAACGCCTACTATCTCGTTTTGCGTCGCAGATTTAAAGACGCCTTAAACACCGAGGTAAAGATATTCTTCCTTATAGTTTTTATCGCTACCGCTCTTATAACCGTCAACGTACTCACGTCAACAGAACTCTTTGACACTGTGGGCGAAGCTATACGCCATTCGGCGTTTACGGTAGCTTCCATTATTTCAACAACCGGCTTTACCACCGTAAGCTTTGAGCTTTTGCCCTACCTTGCCTTAACGGTAATCGTGCTTATTATGTTTGTAGGCGGTTGCGCAGGCTCTACGGCAGGCGGTATCAAATGCTCGAGAATAGTAATACTCTTTAAGGGTATGACAAGAGAGCTTCGTACCATCATTCACCCAAGGCAGGTTAAAAAGATAACCCTTGATTCCCGTCCGGTTGAACGAGAGGTAATTCGCTCGGTAAACGCTTATATCGTAACCTTCTTCGTTCTTTTCGTTACTTCGCTTATACTCGTTACCTTTGATAACCGAGATTTGATTACCAATTTCACCTCGGTTACAGCGACCATAAACAACGTAGGTCCGGGACTTGGAGACGCTTTTGCCAATTTTGCAGGATTTTCTCCTCTGTCAAAGATAGTATTTATATTTAATATGCTTGCGGGCAGACTTGAGCTTTTCCCAATGCTTGTGCTATTCTCCCCTATGACCTACAAAAAGACCTGATATGAAAAGAATTATTTCACCAATACTCTGTCTTATTGCCGCAATGATATGGGGATTTGCCTTTACGGCTCAAAAGGATGCGGCAATTCTTCCCGCCTTTACGGTGGGAGCTGTAAGAAATATTTTTGCAACCGTCTTTTTGCTTGTCCTTATTCCCATTCTTGACAAAATAGGCTTTAACAAAGAGATAAACCGAGAAAGAAAGTCCTTTTTCTCAAAATACGAGCTTTTGGGCGGAATTGTCTGCGGAGTTATTCTTACCTCGGCTTCCGCCTTTCAGCAAATCGGTCTCGGCGACGGCACAGATGCGGGTAAGGCAGCCTTTATAACTGCGCTTTACGTTGTGCTCGTGCCTATAATTTCGGCATTTACGGGCAAAAAAACGCCGATTCACGTCTGGATTAGCGTTGCAATTGCAGCCGTAGGCTTCTATTTCCTTTGTATTAAAGGAGATTTTTCGATTACTCCCTCCGACCTTCTCGTGCTTGTATGCTCCTTTATTTTCGCTTTGCATATTATAGCCATAGACCGTTTTATACCCTACTCTGACGGAGTGAGAATGTCCTGCGTTCAGTTTTTCACGGCATTTGTACTTAATCTTATACTGACGCTTATTTTTGAGATGCCTATTGATTTCTCTGCCGGCCTCTCTGCCATTGACGCCCTGCTCTTTCTTGGTATCGGCTCAAGCGGTATTGCTTACACGCTGCAAATCGTTGCTCAAAGGGATATAAATCCTACGGTGGCTTCGATTATTTTCTCCTTGGAATCGGTATTCGGAGTTGTGGGCGGCGCTTTAGTCCTTGGGGAAACAATGACGCAAAGAGAGTATATAGGCTGCGGCATAGTTCTCTTTGCAGTTATACTTTCACAACTGGATTTCAAGCAGATTTTAAAGAAAAAAGCTGGAAAAAGCTAATTTAAGTTTACATATTGGAGATAAAAATGGAAAATCTTGAAGAAAAGTTTTTATCGAGAGAAGAAATTTTTGACGGTGTTGTCCTTAAAGTTGTAAGAGACACCGTTGAACTTCCCAACGGCAAGGAGGCAGTGCGTGAGCTTTGTCTTCACAATGGAGCGGTTGCAATCATTCCCGTTCTTGACGACGGCAGAATACTTATGGAGAGGCAGTACCGCTACGCTCATTCGAGAATATTTTTTGAAATTCCCGCAGGAAAGCTTGACAGTATTGACGAAGACCCCCTTGAAGCCGCAAAGAGAGAATTGAGGGAGGAAACCGGAGCAGTAGCCGAGAAAATCACCTATCTTGGCAGAATCGACCCGACACCTGCATTGATAAACGAAAAAATTTATCTTTATCTTGCAGAGGGGTTAAAATTCGGTGAAAGAGAGCTTGACGACGACGAATTTCTCACCGTTGAGCCGTATCCCCTTGAGCAGCTTTTCGAAATGGTAATGAACGGTGAAATCAAGGATTCAAAGACTCAAATTGCGGTTCTTAAGCTTTGGTATTTAAAAAATAAAAGGTGAATTTAACGCTTTTCGAAAAATAAGCCTTGACAGACTGCCAAATTTTGTGTATTATATATTGTGTATTAAAATATTTTTAAAATAATTACTTTTGAAAGGAAGTCATTTGTAAAATGAACCCAAGCACTATTTTTTCAATAGCCGGAATCGCCGTTACGGTGATTGTTGCGTTAGTTGTTCTTCTTAAGGCCAGAGGCGGTGCGAAGAGAGGCGCTTACAGACAGCCTATCCATCTTGCAGCGGTACTTCTTGCTGCTATTACCGCATTCATTGTGACGATCGTTTTCACAAGATCTGTTATCGGAATGTTCGAGGGCAAGGAGCTTGGTGAAATCATTGCCGAATTGGAAGCTAAGATCGGCTTATCGCTCGACGGTGAAGTCGTTGATATGATTTCGGGCTTTGATACAAATATTATTGCATACGTTCTTGCAATTCCTCTTGCTTTCATCGCTCCTATCGTATTCCTTCTCGTTTATTTCGTTGCGGCTATAATCTTCGCTATTATCCGTTCTATCGTTGTAAAGGCTTGTAAGATTCCTCGCCGTATCGACACAAAGGGTAAGACCATCGGCGCTGTTCTCGGCGCGGTTGAAGGCGTGTTCGTAATGGCGTTGGTTCTTCTTCCTATGACTTCTATGCTCCGTCTTGGAGTTCCGGTTTTGAACGCTGTGGAAATCGACAACGAAGACTTCAACGAGATTGCCGACGGCATTACCGGTTTTTATGAATCTCCCGCTATCCAGCTTGTAAGCTTTGGCGGCGGTGAGCTTCTTGCCGACGAGCTTTCAACAGTTAAGGTAAATAATTCTAAATTCAATCTTTCAAACGAGCTTACGGTAGGCGTGGAGCTTGGTTACAAGCTTACCGGTCTTCTTGATTCTGCCGACGGCATTGCCGCAGAAAACGAGCAGGAAATTCAGGAAATCGTTGAGCTTCTCAGACGCTCTGAATTTATCCCCGCTATTCTTTCGGGAGCTATGAACATAGTTGCCGATTCCATTGACGATCTTATGCCCTCGATGGACGCAGAAGGCGATATGGACGCAATGCTGGACAGCCTTGTGACCGACCTTAAGGATTTCCTTCACAGCAGCTCTCCCGAAACCGTTATCGACGATATTGAGACCTTTGTAAATCTTTATCTTCTTCTTGACTCCAGCGACGTGCTTAACCTTATTTCGGAAAATCCCGACCAGGCATTCGCTAAGTTCACCGAAAAGGATGCAAACGGCGATACTCTTATTTCAAAGATGATTAGCACTCTGGCATCCAACCCCAGAACAAATCCTCTCATTGCAACTCTTAACGAAATCTCGGTTTCTCTTATGCTTGGCAGTATGGGCGTTACCGGTGACACCGTCGAGGTTTATGAAGAGCTTAAGGGCGGTATTAACAACGTTGTTTCGGTTAAGAAAGAAGATTACGCAACCGAGGAAGAGTACAAGGAAGAGCTTAAGAGCGAAATTCAGGGTACTATTACCGGCACTATCGACAAGATTCTCAGCGACGAAATTAACGTTAACGTAAGCGAAGAAGACAAGGCAAAGCTTGAGGACATCAAGGAATCCATCACTAACAGTGAGGACAGCGAGGAAATTATGGCAGAGGTTACCGACAAGGTTGCCGAATTCCTTGAAGACCCCAAGAACAGCGCTATCGTAGAAAGCGGCGAGCTTGACGATGCAGAGCTTCTTGACTTCATCACCTCTAACTTCGGTGACATCTTCGCAGAAGGCGGCTTTGAAGGCTTCGGCGGCTTGTCCGACAGTAGCCAGGGCGAATAATTTTAAGCTACATTATATATTATAATATTAAAAGGCTTTCCAAATCGGAAAGCCTTTTTCTTTTGTTCTCGGTTGATTTTATAATTATTTTTTGATGCCTTACTTTCCGTCATCCAAATCCTTTAAGAAGAAAGGCTCGCCTTTGTAAATGCTCTCATAGCTTGCGTTCATTGCTTCAATCGTTCCACGGTTGCCATCAAGGGTTACGACCGTCTTTTTGCCGTTTACTATACTTTGATAAAAGTCCTCTAGCATTCGTTCAAAGTGGTAGTCCTCGTGGCTTGGCATCATAGTATATGAGTGAGACGGATTTGCGGTATGGTACATTCCGCTGTTATAGCAGTCCACCAAAATAACGCCTTTGTCGCCCGTAACGGTGTAATTGACCTCTACTCGACGGGGATACTGCTCCCAACCGGGACTGCACTGACCTTGAGGCAGTCCGCTGTTTTCAAGCCTAGAATAAGAGGGGTCGAGGGAAACGATAACGCCGTTTTTCATCTTGCCGATAATCAAAGTGGAATCTTCAACCATCAAATCCTTTCGTAAATTCGGGCCGCAATCGGCATAAATCCATTCGTATTCCGAATCGGTTAAGAACCTCATCATATCAAACAGGTGGGGATGGTCGGTTATTGAACCTCCTCGCTCTGTTTTTTCTCCCGGTCTTATCGGTACACGCCTGCCGTAGCTGCCCTTTCCGTCGCCTATCCAGCTAAACCAAGAGGCGATACAGTGAGTCATATTTGTTGCGTGGATTGATATAACCTTTCCGACAGCTCCGTCCTTTATCAACTGCTTTAGCCGTCTTGTCATCGCAATAAAACGCATTTGCATTTCCACCTGAACGACCTTGCCGTAATTTTGAGCTATACGCTGCATTTCGGTATATTCGTCAAGACGCATAGTAGGAACTTTCATACAGTAAATATGTACTCCTCGCTCTACGCAAAGCTTAAAGCGTTCAAAGGTTTCAAAGTTCGGCCCTGCAATAACCACCGCTTCAATTTCGGGGTGAGCGTCAAGCAATTCCTCGTCCGAATCATAAACCGGCACGTTAGGCAACTGATTTAAAAAGGCTCTGCTTCTATGCGACGGGTCAACGGAAACACCTACCAAATCGAACATAGGACTTCTCATCAAAAAGGAGAAATACATTCTTGCGTGACCGTTGTTCAGAGATAAAACGCCTATTTTAACACTTCTCATAAGGATACCTCCAAGCGTACGCACTCATCCGACGATCGGATCGCCGCCTCGACGATATTTTTCATTCTTTCAAAGCTCTTCATTCTTAAATCTCTTGCCTTCCCGTCATTCATTAAAGTCAAAGCATCTCTTATAAGCTGAGCTTCTTCTCTGGTATAAAGCAGGTCTTCGATTATGACCTCGGTATAAGATTTCGGAACGGCTCTGTCGCTATTAAAAACGTAAGTATCCTCTGCGGCATACTGCATTCCGACGGGAAGGTCGCAAAGTTCACCTACCGATGAAATAATTTCGTGACGGTTGGTTTCTCGCGTTCCTTCGTTAAGTCCGTTGGTTATATCAATCGAACAAAGAATACCGCTTTTCATTCGCGCAATCAGATGAAGCACTCTTTCTTTGTCCGTTTGAGCAAAAACCGAAGCGATCGAATCGCCAAGAAGCCATTCGCAAATTTCACATTCACGCATTGCCAAAGCGAAAACCGAGAAACATTTTTGTTCAACGCACTCGCTTTTCATTACCGAAATATCATATACAGAACGGTCTGCAACGCATTTTCTCATATTCATAAGACGCATAATTTGACGCCACGGAAAAAGCGGCAATTTCCATTCCGCTGTTGAAAGCCAATAGAATCCGTCCTCAAAAACGACCTCTGCGCCCACCTTGTCTCCGACACGTCTTAATTGCTCTTTTCCTAAAAGCATAAGAATCTCCTTTTTCTCATTTTATAAGCTTTGAATTTTGCCGAAATAAACCTGTTTTTCAAGCTGGATATTACAGCATTTTAATTCTCGGACTGTATTTTGAAAGATATGCGGCATTCTTTTCGTCACCGCCGGGTGTGTTCGCACTTGACCAGCAGGGAGCTGTAATGCCACGACGCTGACATTCCTTTACGCATTCGATTTCAAGCATATGTGCAATATAAAAATCTACAATATTTGAAATAGGGGCAATAGGAGTTTCAAATCCCTCTATATTTATTACCGCATCGCCAACCGGATTGAAATCGTCAATGCACACGTCTGCATAGTCGAAAAGATTTGTCTTATTGGGGTGACGGATAAAGTGGTCCTCGGGCATCTCATTCTGCCAATGGCTTGAAGATACGGCAACTATTTTTGCTCCCGCCTTTTTTGCTTCCATAACCGCATCAATAGTTGCGGGATTTATGCCGATATTATGGAAAACTATAAGCAAATCATCCTTTTGAAGCTTATAATACTTCATAATTGCAGAGCCGTAATTTACAGTTCGCTCAAGCTCCAGATATTTAAGAGCCTGATTGAATACGGTAAGACCGTTTTCGGCTATGGGATTAATATTTGCAAGACCGCCCGCGCGAAAGAACATCTCACCCATACAAAGAGTAGTGTGTCCGCCTCCGCCGTAAACATTGATAAGTCTGTCCTCTTCAATGGCATCAGCCATAAGAGAAGCCGCTTTTTTTATATTTTCGCTTTGCGTTTCGTTGACCTTTTCTAAATTTTCAACGATTTTTGTAAAATAGGTTTTATCCATTTTTTTGCTCCCTTTCCTTTATCTGTCGTCTTGTGGGAATACTGTTTAAGATGTATTTTTTGCCAACCTTTATCGAAGCGGCAAGGTTTGCTTTTTCGCAGGCAGATTTAATTTCTTCCCCCTCGGAAAGACAAGCCGCAAGAACACCGTTAAAGGTGTCTCCCGCTCCTGCCGTATCAACAACCCTTTCGACTTTGTATGCAGGGATGATTTCTCCCCACCGCTTTATAAGACAGCCCTTTTCACCAAGGGTAACTATAACCTCGTCAAAGCTATCGAGTCCCTCTGTTTCATGCTCGTTTGGGGTAAACAAATCAATCTGTTTTAAGAAATCGGAGTCGTATTTTCGAGTCGGGGCAGGATTAAGAATAACCGTTTTTCCGTACTTTTTTGCAATTTCGACAGCTATTTTGTTAACAATAGTTGGCGTTTCGTTGTTAATAAGCAATATATCGGCTGTTTTTATTTCATTCTCAAAGGCGTCAACGTCGCCCTCTTCAAGCTCTGCTCCGCGGTACACACATACAGAGTTTTCTCCCCTTGCGTTTGTGGTAATAACCGCATAAGGACTTTCCTTTTTCTTGGGAATGAAAAAGGGGTTGATGTTTTCGGATTTTGCAATTTCGGAAAACGCCGCCGCATCATTTTCGTTAACGGCACAAAGAAAAGAGCAATCCACGCCAAAACGAGCTATCGCTACCGCCTGATTAAAGCCTTTTCCGCCAAGCTCTCTGTGTATATCGGTTGCAACCGTGGTTTCTCCGATTTTTCCAAACTCATTTAAGGAAAGAAAAACCGATTCTCCTGCAATACCTATTACGGCAATTTTGCTCATAGGTGCTTTACCCTGCCCATATAAAGATTTTCAAGCTCTATATTATGCTCTCTGCCGCCCTCAATATTTCCGCTGATATAAACGGGAGGCTTTGCACCGTCATCTAGTGCCATTTTTGCACCGTTAATTAGGCAGGAATTGAGTATGAAGCAGGCTGCATAGGTGGAAAGACCGCCCATTTTTATATCGCCTACGTCTATACAAGCATCACCATAGGGAATCTTGCAATCTATCGAAATATCCACGTGCTCGTGGAGCTTTCCGCCCTTCTCGGCATAAGCAAGAGAGGATATGCCAATACACTTAACACCTGCGCTCTTTGCCGCATCTGCCATTTCGACAGGCACTTGATTTTTGCCGGATGCCGAGAAAATAAAAATTATATCATTTTCGTTCGGGGTATATCTTCTGAAAACTTCGGAAGCGATTCCGCTCATTTTTTCCATACGGCTTGATTTTGCCGCGCCGTTATGAAGCATAAGGTCGGTATCAAGCATTGGTGACACGTTGGCAAGACCGCCCGCGCGGTAAAATGCATCAAGTCCGGGTAGATGTGAATGACCGCAGCCGAAAGTGAAAATCAAGCCGCCGTTTTTTATCACTCTTGCAACCTCACGAGCCGCTTCCGCTAATTTTTCGGATTCTTCTTTCTCTATTTCAAAAAGGCATTCGGTAATTTTTTTAAGATATTCACTCATAATCATTTTTCCAAAACTCTCTTATAGTTTTCGCCTATTCTGTCCCAAAGCTTTATAGGGTCGGGAGCAGCAACGCTTGTGCCAAGACCGCCTCTATACGTCCAGGTTGCAAGTCTGTCAACCCCCATAGATTCGTAAAGGTCAACGACCTTGTCAATCTGCGAGAAGTCCTCGGGCTGCGCGTTGTAGCCCATAATCCATCTTTCGCTCTCTTTGCCGTACTTCTTTGCAATACGAACGGTACGCTCGGTTATTTCTTTAAAGAAGGATTCGGGAAGCGACCAGTTGATAATCGTGGTAGAGAATACGTCAAAGTAAGGACAAGCCGCTACCATCTCCCAGTTGTCATAGCCTCGAAGCTCGGTAACGTAATATGTATTCTTGGTTGCGTGAACGCAACAGGTAATTTCGAGGTTGGGATTTACTTCCTTAATAGCCTTTGAGCAATCGGCAAGAGTTTTAAGAGCCTCACGCCATCTGAACTGCTTTACGTCGTCGTTCATAAACTTAGGCATCTCGTAGCCGTAATAGTCCTCAAACTTCTTCATACATTCGGGGCAACGGCAGGACCAATCGTCACCCGCACCGCCTGTGATAGATGCGTAAGATTTGGGATATGCATAGTGAGGCTCATCCCAGAAGAAGCCGTCGAC
>JAZTXO010000061.1:0-26953 GCA_045636445.1 Eubacteriales bacterium
CCGTAGGTGTGGCAATTGGAGAAAAGCGCAAAGCCGTCGGAGCAGGTGAGGTCTATTTTAGTACCTGCAAAGGTGGTTTCGTTACGAGTTGCGTTTGCAAGAGCTGCTTCGCAAATTCTGTTTATGGTCTTATAGTAAGCACGAACAAAATTCTCAGCCTTGTGCTTTGCGTCTGCCGCAATTCCGTAATTTGCGTCTTCCATCATTTCGGCGGAGATGGAGAATTCCTTGGAGAACTGAATGTGCTCGATAAACTTTCTGTAAAGCTCCCTTATGGTATCGCTGGGCGCTGCTTCGCCCTCTGCGGTAGCCTGGAAGATGTCGAACTCATCCTCGGTAATTACCGCCTCACCGAAGCGGTTACTCTTTTCAATGTTGAAAAGCTGCTTTGCTGTTCCGTTCTTATGTAAGTGGAGATCGCTTTCGTGCTCGATTATCATTTTAATAGGCGTTTCGAGCTTGCCTATTGCATAGTTGTTTGTACCTGCGGATTTAGAATAAATTATCATTTGTTAGTTCCTTTCTTGTTTCGTAAAAATCTTTATTTTGTTACTTTTCTGTAGAGTTTTTCTATTTCGCTGTCGCTCATATCCTCAAAAAGCTCTCTGGCAGCCTGCCATTCTCTTCGAGTCATAGAGCTGTAAGGCGGTTTTGATGCAGCGGGAACTGCGGCTCGAAGATGAGCTCTGTTGTCTCTTGCTTCTCTTTTTGCGGTGGCAAGATAGGCTTCCTCGGGGGTAAGTCCCAAATCTCTCAAAGCCGCATATCTTGTGGGATTGGGAAGTCCGCTTATGTCTGCAAGAGAGGAAAGCTCGGGAAAACTTTCACGAAGAAATGAAAGATCCTCTTCAAGAAGGTCGGCTGTCTCGGAATAATCGGTTGCATCGGTTTCAACGCAAGGCTCAAAAGCTTCCGTTGCTGCTTCTTTTTCCTCTTCGACGTTCGGTTCTTCAAGAACTTCATCCAAAATTTCGTTTTCGTTCATTTATCCTACCTCCTTTACTTCTGCGGAGCGTTCTCTCGCGGTTCTTCTGCCGAGACTGCCGCTATGCTCGTAATCCTTTATAGGTGAGATAGAAAAGGCAAAATAGGAAGATTTGATATTTTTCTTTTTCATATTTACTCGCTTTCTTTTTTTGATTTTTGTGTTTTGATAAGCTCTTTGAAGTATTCGACGTTATCCCCGGCATAAGGATAATGAGCTTTAGCCTGAGCCTGCCAATATCGAAGAAGTGCCTCGGGAGAGCTTTTGTCGCCTAAAGTTCCCGCCTGAAGGCTTTCAAGGTTTCTTTGCCACAAGGACTCTCGCTGGTATTCGCTCTCGCTGTCGGTATCTACCGTGAAAAGATATTCGTCGCAATATCTGTATTTGCCGAGAGAATCAGATTCCGCGAAATCACGCCTTGAGAATTTCGAGCGATGAATTTTGCCAAGCGAATCCTTGTATTTCAAGGGGCGTTCTTCGTCGGCAAAGGCAAGATAGTGCTCAAATATAAGGCGGTAAATTCTGGAGTAGCAGAGATTTTTAAGCCTCTTTTTTGATTCAAGTCGGCTGTTTGCCTGAGCGATTTTAAGCTGTCTTGCGTAGCCGGATTCGAAGCTCGACGTATCAAGTCCCTGAAGGGCATCAGATACGCCGATTATACGTTTTGCCTGGTCGTAAAGGCGGTCTGCTTCCTCAATATCCTGCATAATGTCGGGGGTGGTATCTATCTTTCCGTAGCTGTCGATGCTTTCTCCGGGCTTGAGCTTTATAACCTGCCCAAAGACTGCATTGGTTATGGAAAGAGAGGCATCTTCCGGCATAACCGGAGTTATTCCCGAGCGAAGAAGCTTTGCAAGAATTCTTGATTCGATCTTGTTTATAGCCTGCTGCTGCGGTCTTATTTTGTCGCAGTCAGACGAGCCGTAAAGTGATGACGTATCAAGAGTGTTTTGCCTTATTACGATAGGAATTTTCTTGGGAATGTAGTAGGGAAGACATATTTCGCTTCCGTTTTTATCAAGGAGCTTTTCGGTAATGAGATTCCCTTCTTTATAGCCCTTATCGCATCTGCATTCGCCTTCTTTTGCTCCGCAGACAGTGCAGACCATTCCCTTTCGCATATAGTATGACGGCAGGTCGCAAAGGACAAGGTCGCCGGAAAATACAAATTTTCCGATATTCCCCTCGGAGTCACGGTAAAATGCCGTAATAACCCGAACGGTATCGTTTACCGAAAACGCACCGTCGTACTCGTACTCACATTCTGCAAGACCGAGTTCGTTTTCCTTTACGTTAAAGCGGCGAACAAGTTCGCCCTTGGTGGTCGAAAAACGCAGAAAGCAATATTCCATATCGTCAATCTCCGCAACTCCAGGCTGGGGAAGAAAGCATTCGGGTGACAGACAGTGAACCTTTACGTCACCGCCGCCATCAATTTCGCTGTCCCATTCCACAAACCATACGCTTCCGCCGAGAATGTAGGTGTAACGCTCGTCGCAATCGTTCATAGCCTCAAAGGGCAGGCGATTTCTGATAGAGGAGCAGAGCTGCTCCACAGCCTTGGCGCATTTGTCGTGAATATCGCTGAAGGAAATCGGCTCAACTCTGGGGAGAGGAATATTTGCGGAGATTTCGCTTTCCACAATTTCATAGGTGATGTTTCTTACGGTAGCAGCAGCCTCGGTAGAGCCGTCAATTTCAGCAGAGCCGAGATATTGCTGCATTCGTCTTTGCATTTTTTCAAGCTCCTCGGCATGATATTCTTCTGCCGTATCGAAAAGCTCCCTGAAAAGCTCAAGACGCGCCGTTTTGGTTAAGTTTGTATACATTGGTCTAGTTTGGTTCTCCGTATTTTTCTATTAGGTATTTTTTGCCCTCCAGGGTTGCGTGATTATAATCCTCTCGCATATCCGCAGTCCATATTTTCCTAATTCCGGGAGTGGGAGTAGGCCTTGCGTGAAAAATCGCATAGCCACGAAGTGCGTCGGGGGCGTGGGTTATGTCGTGAGGTTCTCCAGCGCAATCGGTAGGGCGGTTTTTGTCCACCTGCAAAGCAGGTAAACAGCGTATAAGCTCTCTTGCGGTTGAGAATATTTGCAGCGTAGGGCCGTTTCCCTTGTCACATAGCATTTCCTTTACCGCAAGCCAGCCGCACTCTCTGTCGTTTGAGGTCTTTGTAAAGTTTATTCCGTATTCCGAAAAGAGAGTTGACTTGGTTTTTCCGGTTTCCTGACTCCTGGAGAAAAGGTCGGGGGGAGCTAGAGTAAGGTAGATTTCCTCATCTTTTGGAGTTCTTTCAAGAATCGCTCCCGCCGCAGCGCTTATCGGCAGGTTTGATTCGCAGTATTCCCTGTAAACGAAGGAGCGACCGTCGGGAGAAAGGGCAATCCAAAGACAGGCAAGGCGGTCAAGACCGTAGTCTATCGTGCGGAATTTTCGCCAATGCTTCGGTATTTCAAAGGGAGAAATAATATGAGATTTCGAATTAAACTCGCTGAAATACTGTCCCTCGAAGATGTTCCAATCACCGTATAGCAATGCCTGCCGTTCTCTTTTCGGCAAAGCGAGCAGACGTTTTTTATATCCGGGGTCGGATGAAGATAGAAAGTCGTTGTCGTCAAGAAGAGAGGGAATGAATATTCTTCGAAGTCCATCTTCACCCGTGAATTCCTTTCCGGAAACAGACGGGTCAACAAAGCGTTTTTTCACCCAGCTGTGACCGACACCGCCGGGATTGGTAGAGGATTTTACCTGCTTGGGATAACCGTTTGCGCCCCTCACTCGCGATATGAGGTAGACGTATTGGCTCTCGGTAAAATGTGTCAGCTCGTCAAAGCGTATAATATCGTATTCCGCGCTTTGGTATTGATAAACGTCAAACTCCGCGGCGCAGTAGCCGAAGTCGATAACCGAGCCGTTTTTAAATCTTCCGGTATGGCTTGAGGAATTGAGAGTGAAAATCTCTCTCGGAAACATTCCCAAAGCTGCTCTTATAAGAGATTTTTCAAGCTCTGCGTAGGTGCGTCTTAAAACCAGCTGCTTTGAGCCGGGATAGCTTAATGCAAATATAAGACTGTCAAGAAGCTGACCGTGAGATTTGCCTCCGCCTGCTGCACCGCCGAAGAGAACCTCAAAGCTTTTGGAATCTATAAACTGCTTTTGTTTTTTCGTTGCGGTGTACTTTAATTCCATTACACTACCTCAAGACGAAAGCGTATTTCATCATTGACCGCTTCTTCTTCAACCTCCGTATCAAGAAGGTATTTTACAAAGGAAGGGTCAAAACGCTTTGTCAAGGCTCTGTCCTTTAGGTAGTCACGACGTATTTCAAGACATTCGTTATACGCCTTCTCAAAAAGCTTTCGTTTTCTGAAGCTTAAAAGCTCCTCTAGGGTAAGTCCCTTTAGCCTTGCGAATTTTGAGAAGCTTGGAGCAGATTGCTCGTCGTAGCCCGAAAAGTATAGATACATCTCTTTTTCAACACCGCGATAATAGCCTTTTTTCTTCATCTTTTCCTTTCCCGAGGTCGCCCCCTCGTTTTTTGCTTTTGCCCGAGGTGTGGTACCTTCGCCTCGGGACAATTACATTATACACTGTAAGTTTCGATTTGTAAGTATGAACTAGGGTAGAAAAAGTTACCTAAAAAGTGACAAAAGGTATACAAAATGCACAAAAAAAGAGCGTAAAACGAAAACGTTTCACGCTCTAGGTGTAAAATGGTAAAAAATGTTAATGTATTACAGCTGCTATTACAGGTCGATTTTCAGGCTTTTCTTCGGTGAATTCGTAGGCTGAAAGAAGCAGATTTTCGGCATCTTCAAGAAGCTCCTTGCGGCTTGTGAGAAGAGTTGCCAGTATGTCGCCTTTTTTTACTGCGTCGCCTCTTTTTTTAGCGAGAATAATACCTGCAAGGGGGTCGATTTTATCTTCCTTGGTTTTTCTGCCTGCTCCGAGAGAAAGGGAGCAAAGACCGATTTTCTCGGCATCGGTTGACACAACGAAGCCGTCGCGGTTGCAGATTACCTGCTTTTTGAACGGTGCATCGCCTATTGAAGCGGGATTTCTCGCAGCAGATTCGCTTCCGCCTTGGGCAACAATCCATTCTACGTATTTTTCGAGAGCCTTACCCGAGAGAAGTGTGTCGGTTACGGCTTTGAGAGCTTCTTCGTAGGGGATTTCCTTTGCCAATGAGAGCATTTCGGCAGAAATCGAAAGAGCAACCTGCTTTAAATCTTCAGGGCCTCTGCCCGAAAGGACTTCGAATGCCTCTACGACTTCGCACAGATTGCCAACCGCAAGTCCTAAAGGAGTGTCCATATCGGTTATAAGGGCGCAAACTCTTCTGTCAAGAGCCTTGCCGATGTCTACCATATTTTTTGCAAGTTTTTTGGCATCTTCGGCAGTTTTCATAAATGCGCCGCTTCCGTATTTTACGTCAAGAACGATGTTTTTAGTGCCCGAAGCCAACTTTTTGCCCATAATAGAAGAGGTTATAAGGGGAATTGAGTCAACCGTTGCGGTCACGTCACGCAGAGCGTAAAGCTTTTTATCTGCGGGTGCGAGTCCTTCGCTTTGACCGATTACCGAAATTCCGACCTTTTCAACCTGGGAGATAAATGCTTCTTCTGTAAGCGAGGTGTTAAATCCCGGAATACTTTCAAGCTTGTCAACAGTACCGCCTGTGTGACCAAGGCCTCTTCCCGACATTTTTGCAACCTTGCAACCGAGAGATGCGGCAATTGGAGCAGCAATAAGCGTTACCTTGTCGCCAACACCGCCGGTAGAATGCTTATCCACCGTCAAATCACCGAACCGCGAGAGGTCGAGCCGCCGTCCGGAATCGGCTATTGCCTCGGTAAGTATCGAGGTCTCCTTGTCGGAAAGTCCCTTAAGGCATATCGCCATAAGAAGCGAGGACATCTGGTAATCGGGAATTTTCCCCTCGGTGTATGCAAATACGGTGTTTCGTATTTCGCTGTCCGAAAGAGTCTGTTCTCTTTTTACCTTTGTTATAATATCGTACATATTCATAAGGTTTACTTAAAGTCAAACCCAAAGGGTAAAAGCTCCCCAAGGGAAAAGACCTTATCCTCCGAAAGAATAATTTCAAAATCCTCTTTGCAAAATTCCTGCATTACCTGACGGCAGACTCCGCAGGGCGGAAATTCCTTTTCGCATTCCTTGTTAGACCTGCCGCCAACAACGGCAATTGCCGAAAATTCACGCTTTCCTGCCGTAATGGCTGAAGCAAATGCGGCTCTTTCGGCGCAAATGCAGGGGGAGTATGCCGAGTTTTCTATATTCGCACCGAGAAACACGCTGCCGTCGCTACAAAGAAGCGCCGCGCCAACGCTGATGTTTGAATAGGGTGAGAAGGAACGCTCTCTTGCGTCTTTTGCCAGAGAAACAAGCTCCCCTTTTGTTATTTTCCGTTCTTCCATATTTTCTCCTTTAGAGAAGTTCCTGCCTCGGCAGTATAATCTGTATCAAAAATATCCGAAACCGTCGCAGCTATTGTTGCAAAGGAGTCGAAGCTTCCGAGATTTCCGGTAGTAATACCGTTGGTGAAAAGAATCAGCGGTGTGTATTCTCTTGTGTGGTCGGTGCTTTCGTCACCGGGGTCGCAGCCGTGGTCTGCGGTTATAAGAAGCAGGTCGTCATCTTCCATATTATTAATAAAGGTAGGAAGAAATTCGTCAAATTCTTCAAGAGCTGCTCTGTAACCCGAAATATCCTGCCTATGACCGTATAGCATATCAAAATCCACAAGATTTATAAAGCAAAGACCGTTAAAGTCGTTTTTCTGAAGCTCCAAAGCCTTCGCCATTCCCTCTTTGTTCGAGTGGGTAGGGTAGCTTTCGGTAATAGAGCGTCCTGCGAAAATATCGGATATTTTTCCAACCGAAATAACCGATTTTCCATTCTCAAAAAGCTTGTCGAGTACGGTTTTTCTCGGTGGCTCAAGAGAGAAATCACGACGGTTTGCAGTACGCTTGTATTCTCCCGATTTTCCGGTGAACGGACGGGCAATAACCCGACCTACCGCATGCTCTCCACGAAGAATGTTTCTCGCCTTTTTGCAGATTTCGTAAAGCTCGGAGAGAGGAACAATATCCTCGTGAGCCGCAATCTGGAAAACGCTGTCAGCCGAGGTGTAAACTATCAGCTTACCGCTTTTTACATGCTCGTCGCCAAAGTCCTCTATAACCTTTGTGCCGGAGTAGGGAAGATTAACAAGAGTACCTCTTTTGGCAGCCGCCTCAAATTCTTCAATAATCTCTTTCGGGAAGCCGTTAGGATAGGTGGGCATAGGATTTTTTGAAACAAGGCCTGCTATTTCGAAATGACCTATGGTGGTGTCCTTACCTGCGCTTAATTCTTTAAGCCTTGCAACGGCAGCCTTCGGTTTGTCAGCCTTTTCAAGAAAGTCTATTCCGTCAATATGGGAAAGACCGAGAGAAATAAGATTAGGTATATTTATCCCGTTTTCGGAAATTCGTTTCAGCGTGTTTGCTCTCCCATCACCGAAAACATCGGCATCGGGAGCTGCTCCGATTCCCAGAGAATCAAGCACGAAAAGAAAAATTCTTTTGATTTTTTTCATATTATTTTTCCATATTTACAGCTACCCTGAGAGCTATTTCCATCATCTCGGTAAAGGAGCTTTCTCTCTCGTCCGAGGTGGTAGCCGCACCGGTAAATATCTCGTCGGAAACGGTGCATATAGCAAGGGCGGATTTTTTCGCATAAGCCGCATTCATATAGAGCGCCGCAGCCTCCATTTCTACCGCAAGAACACCCATTTTAGACCATTTTTCGTTGAAATCCTTGTCTGCGTTATAGAAAACGTCGCTTGAAAGCAGACTTCCAACGTGGTATTTTGCCGAAACTCGCTCGGCTTCCTTGACCGCCTCGCGAAGGAGAGTAAAATCTGCCGTTGGAGCAATACTGCCCGAAAGTCCGAACTGCTCGCCATAGCTTGACGGAGTTGACGCGCTCATACCGATAACGATATCTCTCACCTTGACATGATTTTGCAACGAGCCGGCAGAACCGACTCTTATTATATTCTCAACACCGAAGAAGTTGAACAGCTCGTAGGAATAAATGCCGATAGAGGGCATACCCATTCCACTTGCCATAACGCTGACGGGAGCGCCTTGATATTCACCGGTAAATCCCTTTATTCCTCTTACGTCGTTTACTAAAACGGCTTTTTCAAGGAAATTCTTTGCGATAAATTCGGCTCTTTTTGGGTCGCCGGGCATAAGCACGGTTTTTGCAAAATCTCCGGGTGCTGCCTTTATATGCGGGGTGTAATATTTTTCTTTTTCCATAAAGCTCTCCTTTACGGCTTAATAGCCGCAACCGTTATCTTCGGATTTTACTATTTTTACAATTCTGCTAGTACCAAGTCTGTCAGCGCCAAGCTCAACAAATCTTTCGGCATCGGCAATAGAGGATATTCCGCCCGCCGCCTTTATCTTTTTGCCGTTCTTTATATGCTTTGCAAACAGAGCAATATCCTCAGGCGTTGCTCCGCCGCTTGAAAATCCCGTTGAGGTCTTGATATAATCCGCATGGGACTCGGAAACTATTTCGCACATTTTTATCTTTTCTTCGTCGGTAAGAAGGCAGGTTTCGATAATAACCTTTAAAATTTTGTCTCCGATAATGCCTTTTATTCCGTTGATTTCAGAAAGAATTTCGTCGTATCTCTTTTCCTTTAGCATTCCGATGTTGATGACCATATCTACCTCGTCTGCTCCGTCGGTAACGGCGCATCTCGCCTCGAAAATTTTAGAAGCAGTGGTAGAGTAGCCGTTGGGGAAGCCGATAACCGTACAGATTTTTGTTTTTCCCTCGGCGTAAACCGATGCCGCCCTTACAAATGAAGGAGCGATACACACAGATGCCGTGCCGTATTTTACCGCATCGTCAATAAGTGCAAAAATGTCCTCTCTTGTAGCTCCTTGAGTAAGTAAAGTATGGTCGCATCTCTTTAAAATTTCCTTAATATCCATAATAAGCACCGCCTTGAATTTATTTTTCTGTTTTTAGTATAACATATTTTTTAATTAAATGGAAGAATTTGAAACACCAAACGACCTCAATCGTTGCTCTTTTTGCCGTACATACGGCGGTATTCCGAGGGAGTGTAGCCGAGAGTTCGCTTGAAGGTGTGGTTAAAGTGAGAAAGACTGTTGTAGCTTGTCATCTCGGAGATTTCAAGTATTGAATAATTAGAGCAGGCAAGAAGATTTGCCGCATAGTTTATACGCATTTTCGTAAGATGGGAAATAAGCGTTTCGCCCATAAATTGCTTAAAGGTAGAGTTGAGTATCGGCTGGGAATAGGGAACAAGCTTGTAGAGCTGGTTTATAGGCTGAAGAAAATATTCCGAGGATTTAATTTTTTCGCAAAAGGCTCTGAACCATTCCGGCAGCTGCTCGGATTCTCCCGAAAAGGTAACAAGACGGGATATAGCGTTCACCAGTATGGTTTTTGCAAGCATAACAGATTCCGACTCTTCGCTTGAAAGCAAAAGCTCCGAGAGAAGCTTGAAATATTCGTATTCTCTGGGTTTCATTCGGTATATTCTCGGACTGTCAAGCAGCTTTGAATAAATTCCGGGATCTAAAGAGTTACATATTTTTTTAAATTCCGCTTCTTTTACCGCAAGATTGAAATGAACGGGGCTTCCATCGCTTTGGTGAAATTGGTGCTGCTCGTATGGAGCGATAAGACAAAGCGTTCCCTCCTCAAGCGGCTTTGTTTCTCCGTTATAGGTGTGCATAACCGTATTGTGGGTTATTACGAAAAATTCAAAATAATCGTGAGCGTGAAGAGGAGTCGTTACTTTGCTGTAAAAGTGAAAATGGAGATTTTCACCGTACCCCTCGTCGTCATAGCGGTAAAAGCGACCGCCTTTATAGTGGAGCTTCGTTCCGTCAACGTAATATAACTTATTCTCGTCCATTTTTCCCTCCGTAAAACTTCGCTATACTATATCCATTATATCATATACGATGATTTTTTCAAGTGCCTTTTTTGCTCTTTCTTTTAAAAATCGCAAAAATATTTTTGAATAGAGCAAGACGAAAACCTAGGGCATATGATAAACTAATATCGGATAATAGACCGATTATCACAAAACGAGTGAAACATTTAATAAATTTATAGGAAAATATCTTGTTTCACACTTCAGCTTAAGCAAAGAGTTTAAATTCTTTTTCGTTTTGAAAAGCAGGAGCTTTTATGAATTACACAAATGCTTAAGCACTTGATTACGAAAGGCAGATAAATCAAAATGACAGCGAATACTCAAGGCGCAACTCCGGAAATTTTGCGTCAAAAAGAAATTGAAAATAAGGAAATTGAAAAGAGATGGGACTCTCTGTATGCCTTCCTTGAAAAGGAGGTTGGAAAAGAGCTTGCAGAGGAGACCTTGAAGGAATTCCGTGAGCTTTACGCTCTTATGGACGACCGTATCGTTACCTGGTTTGCGGGACTTTACGATGCCGAGACCGGCGGATTTTACTATTCAAATTCCGCAAGAGATACCGCCTGCTTCCGCCCCGACCTGGAGTCTACCTATCAGACTCTTCAGTTTATGTCCGGCTCGGGAATGTGCCGCGGTCTCCCTTTGTCCGAATCCGTTCCTAAAAACGTGAGCGACGGCATAGTGAAATTCACTAAAGGACTTCAAGACCCTAACGGATATTTCTATCATCCCCAATGGGGAAAATCCGCAATCGACGCAAGACCTGCAAGACGCGGAAGAGACCTTACTTGGGGCGAGAGAATTCTCGCTCGCTTCGGCGCAAAACCCACCTACGATACCATAACCGGTATTAAGGGCGACGGACTTCTTGCCGACGGAACTAAAGCGAAGGATTTTGTTCCCTCGTCAGTATGTGATGCGGGAACGGAAAAAACCACTCAGACAGCCTTGCCCGACCACTTAAGCTCTAAAGAAAAGTTCGAAGCCTATCTTAATGCCCTTGACGTTCACGGTGACGGCTACTACGTAGGCAACCTTCTTGAATCTCAATCCGGTCAAATACTCGCAAGAGATATTCAGCTTGAAAAAGAGGGGGCGGATTACCGCCTTGCCGACATAATGCAAAAGTTCTTCAATAGCTACCAGAATCCGAAAACAGGACTTTGGACACCTTACGATACGGTAGATTATCTCGGCATCAACGGACTTTTAAAAATCATCAACGCATATCACAGAACAAACAAGGTTTGTCCCCATGCGGTAGAGGCATTCAGGTCGGCAATGGATATTATAACCTCGGAAATAACGCCGACAACCGTTTGCTTCGTTCTTAACCCCTGGTACGCTATGATTTCCGTTATGGACAACGTGGAAAAATGCTATCCCGAATCCGAAAAGGACGCTGTACGCGCCGAGGTTTCAAAGCTTCGACGTGAAATGCTCCTCAGAGCTCCCGAGCTTATAAGAGCAACGGCAAAGAAAATAGCTATGTTCAAAAAGGACGATGGCTCATTCTCCTATATGCCTCATATGACAGGCCCTAACTCTCAAGGACTTCCGGTTGCAATTTACGGAGCAAACGAGGGTGACGTAAATGCGACATATATCCTTTCGGTTGCAACGGTATCTCACATTTTCACCGTTCTCGGTTGCGAATTTATTCCCATATTTACAAGAGCTGACAGAGAAAGAATGTTGGCTATTATAGAAGAAATACGAAAAGAATATGAAGAGAGAAAGGAGAAATAATGAAATTTACAAGAAAAATACTTGTCTTACTGTGCCTCGTCTTGTTCCTTTTTATAACGGTAGTTTCCTGTGCTAAAAAGAATGATACGGAAGACACTAATGGCAACGAAAATCAAGGCGACGCAGGAGATAATCAGACTCCCGATGAGCCTAAAGAGGAAATTCAGGGAGATTACATATTTGCTCCGACAACTGTTGTGAACCTGGTTTATAACGGTGACCACCTGACACACGCGGGCGTTTCGGAAATCTATTATGCGATTTCGAACCTTATTGAAAACCCGCCGATGCTCGTGAATGACGGTTCTGCAACGAGCGAACACGAAATAGTGATAGGCCCAAGCGAAAGAGCCGTATCCAAGGAAGCCTATCGCAGACTTGAGCAGATGGAAAGAGAAAATTCCGACTATCACGGCTACCTTATTTATTCAAACGGCAAATCGGTCGCAATAGCCTTTGACGAGGATATATTCGATCTTCATATGGCACAAGAGGATGCTCTCGGATACTTCAAGGACACCTATCTTTCAGAGCCTGTTCTCCGAATAAAGAAGGGTGTTGCGAAAAGCGATCTCTTTAATATTGTAGAACGCCAGAAGGCTCTTGATGAAATAAAGGTAAACGAAGCCTGGAAATCGGTTGAAAAGACTCTTACCGAGTCGGTTGGCAAAGAGAGCGCCATAGAGATAGTAGAATCTTTCAAAAAATGCTATACTCTGTTTTCGGACGACGTAATTTATTGGTTTGCTAACCTTTACGATCCGGTAGCGGGAGCTTATTACTACTCCAATTCCGGAAGAAATACCGTTGGCTACGGCCCTGACCTTGAATCCACCTATCAGGCTCTTGCCTTTATGGGCGGTACGGGTATGTCAGAGGGAATAAACACCGCAAAGGGTGAGGACGTTATTCCCGAATGGATGCAGGAGCAGATAGTTAAATTCGTAAAATCCCTTCAAGACCCCGTAAGCGGTTACTTCTATCATCCTCAATGGGGCGGCGAAAGCTTTGACGACAGAAGAAACCTTATTGATAACGGATATATTTCAAGAAGAGGTCGTGATTTAAAGTGGGCGCTCGGTCTTCTGTCGAGATTCGGCGCAAAACCCACCTACGATATAATGAACGTTAAGGGTGACGGACTTCTTGCCGACGGTACTCCCGTAAACAAAAACGAGCCTACCTCAAAGGTGAGCCTTACCTCAAAGCTTAAAACCTCAACCGCTTTTGCGATTTCCAAGATAGTTTCGGTGAACGCAAACGTTCCGACTCATCTTCTGAATGCTGAAAACCTCAAAAAATATCTTGAAAAGCAGGACATCAACGGTGATTCCTACTACGTTGGAAACCTTCTTGAATCCCAGTCAAATCAGATAGTTGAAAGAGATAAGCAGATAGGAGTTCCCGGCAACAGAACACCTCTTGCAGACACAGTAAAGGAATATCTTGATTCTCATCAAAACCCCGTTACCGGAGCTTGGACTCTCGGCAACGAGGTAGATTACGAATCGGTCAACGGTATTCTTAAAATATGCGGAGCTTACAACGGCATTCAAAAGGAATTCCCCAATCCTATAAAGGCTATTAACTCTGCAATGCAGGGAATAACCATTTCCGACCCGCCGACAACCGTTTGCTTTGTTCTTAACCCCTGGTATGCAATCACAATGCTGATCCAGAACGTTGAAAATTACAACTCCTCTACCAACAAAGCAGAGGTGGAAGCACAGATTGCCGAGCTTCGCGGTGAAATAATGAAAAACGCAGTGGAGCTTATCGACATAACAAGAGAAAAAACGGCAAAATTCTTAAAGGAAGACGGCTCGTTCTCCTATTTCCCCGAAACTTCCGGCCCTAACTCCCAGGGTGTTCCCGTTGCGGTAACCGGCTCGGTTGAGGGCGACGTAAACGCAACTTATATGTTCATTTCGGGTATTCCTAATCACATTTGGGGAATTCTCGGCTGTGAGATAGTTCCCATCTATACCGTCTCCGACAGAATGAGATATTGGACTATACTAAACGAGCTTGGCGACATAGTTAAAGACGAGGTCAAGGAGCTTGTTCCCGAAAATTACGAGGAAGAGGATCTTTCAAGCCTACCTTTCGGTGTTACAGCGCAGTATGGCAAGGATTCGGATGCCGGAATAGTTGAAACAAAGGATAAGCTCGGAAAAACAACAAAGGCTCTCGCGCTTACAACAACTCCCGGAAGCACCGATATTATAAGACTTTCCTTGGATAATTACGCTCCATTCTATAATGCGGTAGTATTCGAAGCCGATATTAAGATTGACGCAATAGGTAGCGGTCAGTTTGAGATGCTGCCTTACGGAAGTCCCGGTGACGCATACAGAATTATAATAGATTACGCCGAGGGCGGAAACGTTACCGTAAGACATATAAGCGACTTTGCCCAGACGGTTATAGGTAAAGAGGGCGAATGGATAAAAATTAAGCTCCAGTATTCTTATGCCGACATCGACTATGACAGAAACGGCACAAAGGACCTTTACGTTAAATTCTTTGCGAATAATAAGCTTATCTTTGAGGGCTACACACCCCAGGGTGCAGAGCCTATCAAGGAAGGAAGCGTCAGCGGTGTAAGATTCTTCAGCTGGTCGGCTGCAAATTCCACACTTCTTCTTGACAACACTCTCTTCTATCAGGACAAGGTTGAATTAAAGCCTGCTCCCATAGTAAATCCCGAGGACGAATCCGAGAGAATTACCTTCGAGGAGAGTACGAATGAAAATATCCCCGGCAAGGTTGGTATAGGCGATATTTCCGACACGTCCCAGGCGATTATAGTTAACGCAGGAAGTGCAGACGCACCCGACAAGGTATTCGGACTTATAAGCTCTGCGAAAAAGGATATACTTAAATTCTACCTTACAAAGAAACAGCCCGGTGCAAATGCGGTTGCATTTGAAACCGACGTTAAGATCGCCGCGGTAAGCGATAGCGGTGAAATTGAACTCACCCTCGCAACCCTCTTTAACAGTACAGCCGCAAGACTTGTATTTGACTATACAAAGGGCGGTGATATAACCGTTAAAAAGCTTGACTCATCAGGAAATATCGAGTTTACAAAGACTCTTGCAAAAGAAGGCGAGTGGTTCAAGCTTCGCATTGAGTATACCGCATCCGCAAAGGGACTTTACCTTAAGATTTACGTAGGCGAGACTCTCATAGGCGAGGGAACTGCTCTCTACAACAGCTTCCACGCAGGTGAAAACGTAAGCACTGCGACTCTTACGGTTAAGGAAAATGCCGAGGCTGAAATTTATCTTGACGACCTTATGTTTGCGCAAACTGTAATTTACACCGAGGGCGAGGATGAAAACAACGGCTTTGACTTCGAAAACGAAGAAGAGGATTATTCCGAGCTTCTTGAATACACAGCTACCGACAAGGCAACCTTGCAGGTCGTTTCCGACGTTAAATACGGAAAAGTTACCAAGGCTCTTATGCTTCAAAGCCCCAAGGATTCTCTTGACTTAATTAAGATTAAATTCAATGACGCAAATAAGGACGAGACGAACACCGTAGCCTTTGAAGCCAACGTTAAGATAACCGACGCTGACGGCGGTAACATTCTTACCTTGTATCATAAGACTTCCGACGGCTCTATTGCCAATAAGATGGTTGTAGGTTGGTCGGCAGGTACGGGTAACATATTTATACTTAATATGTATACCGTCAAGGACGGAAGCGCCAAGGACTTCGATACCGTAATCGCATACGAGGGTATGAATTCCTACTTCAATCTCAAAATTGAGTACACCAAGCTTTCGGATAGCGAAATCCTTATTTCAATGTACGTAAACGGTGAAAAGATTGCCGCAATAGGCAATTCTCATCCTTATGAAACTCCCGCAATAGACGCCGACGATATAACCGAGCTGGTAATCGAAACCTATCAGTCGAGAAAGACCACTCTTTATATCGACGATCTGATAGCCGAGCGTACCTACGTGGACACAGGCTCTGAAACTCCCGAACCCGAAGAGCCGGCCGTACCCACGCCCCCAACACCCCCAACTCCCCCAACACCCGGCGATGAATATGACGGAAGCATTTACGACGAAACCATTGACGGTAACACAAGCTCCGGCGAATGGACGTAATTCAAGACGTGAATTTTGAATAAACTCGACTACTGCTTCTTCAAATTCATATCAAAAATTCTTTACTCAAAACCGAAGCCTTCCCGTCCGGGAGGCTTCGGATGATAAGTTTGAAATTAAAAAAGCAAATACATTATCAAATAAAAGAAAGGACAAAAAAGGGTGAAAAAGAAAGAAAAAATTTCATACGAAGCTCCAATGCTTGAAATTTCCCTCCTTTTCGACGGTGATATTGTTACAACAAGCACACCTGATTGGGATAGCGGAAACGTTGACAGCGGTGGCTGGACTTAATACTTAAACCTAACGAAGTTTGAGTAAATTTAAAAAACAAATTATTTTGAAAGGTAAAAAGAAAAATGAACAAGAACTCTAAAATTTTAGTTTTAATTCTTTCTCTCGTGCTTATTATTTCCGCATTCTTTGCGGTAACCGCTACTGCGGCAGAAAACGATCCTTCCGTTGAGATCGTTTCCAAGAACCTCTCCTATGAAGATAATATCCGTATTCTCTTTGCGGTTAAGGCAGAGAACATCGGTGATGCCGAAGTTGCTCTTAACGTTTACGAGGCTGATCCCCAGGACAATCCTTCTCTTCAGCCTGCCGAGACCGTTGCTCCCGCTTATACCGAGAGCATCAACTCTTATGGCGAGTGTGAGGTGTTCTTCACCGAGGGTATCGCTGCAAAGTTTATCAACAAGCAGATATACGCTCAGGCTGTTGTAACCGTTGGCGGCGTAACCTACAAGAGCGCTGTTGAAAGATATTCTATCGTTGAATATTGCCACGAAATGATAGCTAAAGAGTCCACCAATGCGGCAAAAGACGCAAAGTATATGGACGTTATCGAGTACGGTGCAGCTATTCAGTCCTTCCTTGTTGACGACGGCAAGTACGAGGGAGCATTTGCAACCGATTATAAGTACGTAACTATCAACGGCGGTACTCTTGATGGTAGATATGATTCGGGTATTTATCTCTCCGCGCAAACTGTTAAGCCCAACATACCCGGTGCAACCAAGCTTGTTACCGCAGACGGCGAAGAAGTTGTTAACGGAGCAGATTACATAGTAGGAAATTCAAATGTAAGCTTCAAGAAGTTTGATGAGGAAAAGGTTCTTGCAACTATGACATTTGAGGATGGAAAACTTCCTGCAAATATGTCTTTAAGCAACACTCTTCCCAATGTAGTAAATTTAACAAACACCTATGCTTTGGGTTCAACTTCAATTTCTAAATACCCACTAGTGACCGAAGGAACTATTTCCCAATGGTTATCTAATCAGGAAAATAATAAAATGGCTTCAATTAAGTTTACCGAATCTGCAACAGCTGCAGACGGAGCTAATATGGTTGAGTTTGAAGCAGACCTTCTCTTTGATTTTGAAACAACTCATGCGAATCGCGAATCCTTCAATTTTGTTTTAACTGATGCAAACGGAAATGCAGCGCTCAACATTATTTTGCAAAAGATGGGAGATAATCTTCAAATTTATTACAGAATGAGTAATGGCGCTGCTGATACTGAACTTTACAAACTGTTCTTAGAAAATGCTGATCGGAAGTGGTTCAACTTTAGAGTAACATACAAGTATGTTGATGCATCTACCATTGATGTTGATATATATTGCAATGGCACACACATTGGAGATGTAACGAAGCCTTATTCCGCAGATGCAGCTATTTCTGCAGAGAATATTGCAAATGCATTTGTAGTTACCAACGGAATGCCTAATCAAACAATGAATTTCTATTTTGCAATCGACAACGTAGTATTCAGAAAGATAGCTGAATAATCAAAGCAATACTAAAACAGGGCGGATTTTCCGCCCTGTTGTTTTATGCAAAAAGTCTTTAATATTTTAGAAAATCACTTGAATTTGATGCTCTAATGTGATAAAATATATCCGGCTCGTGGTGAGCCTGTTGTTTTATTCAAAATTTTATAGTTCGGAGGTATTGAACGTGGAAAAGATTAAAATGACAACCCCTCTCGTCGAAATGGACGGAGACGAAATGACCAGAATTATCTGGCAGATGATAAAGGACGAGCTTCTTAATCCTTTCATCGACCTTAAAACCGAGTATTATGACCTCGGTCTTCCCGAAAGAGAGTGTACAAAGGACCAGGTTACCTTTGACGCAGCATACGCTAACCAGAAGTACGGTGTCAGCGTAAAGTGTGCTACTATCACCCCCAATAAGCAGAGAGTTGAGGAGTACAACCTCACCGAGATGTGGAAGAGTCCTAACGGAACAATTCGTGCAATTCTCGACGGTACGGTTTTCAGAGCGCCGATACTTATTGACTCTATTAAGCCTGCTGTCCGTAATTGGAAAAAGCCTATTACTATTGCCCGTCACGCTTATGGCGACGTTTATAAGTCCACCGAGTACAGAGTGGAGGGCGAGGGCAAGGCAGAGCTTGTTTACACAGACAAGGACGGAAAGGAAACCTTCCGCAAAACAATTTACGATTTCGAGTGCCCAGGCGTTCTTCAGGGACAGTATAACAAGGACTCCTCTATTCGTTCCTTTGCACATTCCTGCTTTAACTACGCTATAAACACAAAGCAGGACCTTTGGTTTGCTACCAAAGACACTATTTCCAAGCAGTACGACCAGACCTTCAAGCTTATCTTTAAGGAAATCTACGATGCAGATTATAAGGAAAAGTTCGAAGAGCTTGGTATAACCTATTTCTATACCCTTATCGACGACGCTGTTGCAAGAGTTATTCGCTCCGAGGGCGGCTACATTTGGGCTTGTAAGAACTATGACGGTGACGTTATGAGCGATATGGTATCCACCGCATTCGGCTCGCTTGCTATGATGACCTCTGTTCTTGTTTCTCCCGACGGAAAGTACGAGTACGAGGCAGCTCACGGTACTGTTACAAGACACTATTACCGCTTCCTTAAGGGCGAGGATACCTCAACCAACCCCATGGCAACAATCTACGCTTGGTCGGGGGCATTAAGAAAGCGTGGCGAGCTTGACGGACTTTCTGACCTCGTTAACTTTGCAGACAAGCTTGAAGAATCCTGTATCGACACTTTGAACGACGGAATTATGACAAAAGACCTCGTCGGTCTCGTTGAAGAAGGTTTCAAGGCAACCGCAGTTAATACCATAGATTTCATTAAGGCAATAAGAGCAAGACTCGAAGCAAAACTTGCTTAAAACGCCAAAAAAGCAAACGAATGTTTACAAAAAAGGCAATATCACCCGATTTCGGTAGTGATATTGCCTTTTCTTTATGCCGCCTTTTGAATCGGCATTTCTGATGCATTCAACATATTTTAATAACAAACCGTCAAAACGACCTTGCCTATATTCTCGCCGTTTTCAAGAATGGTATGTGCCGCCTCTGCCTCGGTAATAGGTAAAACCTTGTAAATAGAGGGCTTAATAGTTCCGTCCTCAATCTTTGGCCACACGTTTTTCACAAGCTCGGAGAGAATATACGCCTTGAATTCGGGAGTGCGATTGCGGAGCATACTGCCAACAAGGTGGAGTCCCTTGGTCAGAAGCGGACGAAGCTGAACGTTGGTTTCGATTCCGGCAAGAGTGGATATCACTATCCAATAGCCGCCTCTTGCCATATACGGTAAGCTTTTGCCGAGCGTCTCTCCCGACAGACAGTCCATCGATACGTTCACGGGCGTTCCATCCTTTTCCTCTGCTGCGAGTATTTCCTCGACACATTGAGTGGTTGAATTGATTATCACATCTGCGCCGAGAGGCTTTATTTTTTCTGAGATCTCGTCAGAAAGCACCGAGGTGATAACCCTCGCGCCGAACGCCTTTGCCATAGGAATCGCCACCGACGCAAGACCGCTGGCGCCCGCAGGGATAAAGGCGGTCTGACCTTCTTCAAGATGTCCCTCAATAAACAGATTTAAGTATGACGTTGCGTACGCCTCGGGCAGTGCCGCCGCCTCGACAAAGGAAAGTCCCTTCGGCACGGGCATCAGCATATCGTATTTTACCGCCACGTATTCGGCATAACCACCGCCACCAAGCAGGGCGCAAACTTTATCTCCGATCTTCCAATCGGTTACGTTCTTGCCAATTTCAACGATCACGCCGGCAATTTCAAGTCCCATCCACTCGGGGCATCCTGCAGGCGAGGGGTATTTGCCCTGTCTTTGTAAAAGATCCGCTCGGTTCAGCGCCGCCGCGTGAATTTTTACAAGCACCTCGTCGTCTTTTATAACGGGATCGGCAACATCCGACCATACGAGATTTTTATTTTCATCAACAAGTATTGCTTTCATTGTTCTTTCCTTTCCGTCGCCTACGGCGACTGAAACTTAATTATTAGTTAATTTTCGGAATCGCTTTGCGACGATTTGGATTAAGGCTCCAAATCGCGAAAATTTGGGTGCGAACACACCGAGCTACCATCAGATGATACAAAGCGTTCGCACTAGTCCGTTCCTTTCATAGAGAGAGTTCTTCCGCCATCATTATCATCTGTGACTCGGACCCAGCGTTCTTCCACCGTCCACGATGATATTCTCACCTGTAATATAATCCTGATATGCGAGGAAAAGGACGGTATCGGCAATTTCCTTGGGAGATCCGCTATGTCCGTTTTCGCCCAGATGCGTCATATGCTCACGCTTGACTCCTTCACGCTCGATAGCTCCGGGGGATACGCAGTTGACGCAAATATTGTATTCGCCCACCTCCATAGCAAGCGCTTTTGCCATACCTATCATTCCTGCTTTTGCGGCGGCGTAATCTACTCTGTCATATAATCCGCAGATAGCGGCGATAGAGGATATGTTAATTATTTTTCCGTACTTTTGCTTTATCATAGAAGGCAAAACGGCCTGCGCGCAGTGCATCGCTCCCTTCAGATTTGTGTCGATAACAAAATCCAAAGTGGATTGTTCAGCATCTACAAAACGAGTCAATTTATTGAGCAAGTCTGCGCTACCGCCCGCATTGTTGACCAGATAATCGATCTTGCCAAATCGCTCCACCGCATCTGCTACGTAGGTAAAGATCTTCTCGCGGTCGCGCACGTCGCAAACCGCCGCCATCGCTCCTACACCCAAATCGAGGATCTCCCGAACGGTTTCTTTTGCATTTTCCTCGTTATAATCGCAAACCACAATATTTGTTCCATTTTTTGCAAAGGAAAGAGCTATTTCCTTTCCGATGTTTTTTCCCGCGCCCGTAACCATGGCGGTGCGTCCTTCAAACAGTTTCATTTCAATCCTCCGTAATTTTCTTTATGTTCTCAACAACAGCCGCCGCAGCACGCAGATTGAGCTGCTCTATAGTACTGCTCTCGCTATATCTATCCACGCAGAATGCAATCTGTCCGCCAAGCAGGGGATTGATGATTCGGGACAGCATACCAGCTTTTCCGTTTGCGTGATAAGCAACAGGAGTCTTTACTTCTTTCTTGAGCATGAGCATCGCGCGGATACTCTCTGCCAGATCGTCCTCATTCTCTGCTTTTGTGACGATCTTAATAATATCGGGATTTCGTTTTTCAAGGAAAAGTGCAAGGTCTACCACCTGCTCGCTTGTCATAGCAATTCCCGGATGGCAGGATAGAAGCACCTCCGAACCCATAGAGTGAACCTTTTCGATCAGCTCGCATTGCTTTGCAATGATTGCTTCATCGGTCACGACCTCCTTGGGATTTCCTTTTGTAAAGGAATATTGATCCTCACCGCAAAATCCGTTTTTAGATGGAAGATGGAAGGTATAACCCTGCATATCAATGCCTGCCGCGCCCGCTTCTGCCGCACGTAAAAAGCTCGCAGCACGCTCCTCCTCGGAAAAGCCGGCATCCTTCCATTCATAGGTATTGTTATAGTTCAATGCCAAAACGGGAAGCTTTGATGACAAAATGATCCTTTGCAAGCTTTCCACGTCGGTATTTTCAAGACAGGACATGTGCAGATCGATCATGGTCGCTTCGTCAAACATACAGTTTTTGATTTCGGCTATCGCCCCCTGAACGCTTTTTTCTCTTACCACTCCGGCTAGTGCAGGAGCTGTCAATTGGGATAATTTTTGTTTCATACGCTCACCTCCGATAAAAGTATAGCAGAAGCCACTGCAGCCGTAAATATCAAATGTGTTACAATTTATCACATTTGATACAAAAGGTATTGTTTATTTTCTTGATTTGCGTTATAATAATATCGAATTAGCAGAGGAGAGTGAAAAATGAAAATAGATATTTTGTCAAATTTGGTCATTACAAAAATCCATTCCGTATCTACCCTATACACTCCTAAAAATACAAAACAAAAAAGAAATAACCGCCGGTATTGGGCGGTCGTTATAAAGTATGAGGGAGAAACCGTTTATACTTCAAATGGTAAGCAATTTTTATCGGATCTGAATCACGTGGTAGTCTTGCCCAAAGGCTGCTCCTACGATTGGCAATGTACAAGGTCAGGACATTTTTCCATTATTGATTTTGAGAGTGAATCGACTTTCTGCGAACCCATATCCTTTTCGGTCAAAAACGGTGAAACAATCCTGAAAATGTTTAAGGATTTAGAATATAAACGAAATCTAAAAAAGCCGATGGTCGAGCTTGAAAGCATTCGTGATACATATTCGATTCTACTTGCTCTTACGCAAACGGTGTCGGAGCGTTATCTGCCTACTGAAAAGCAGCAAAAGATCGCTCCTGCCATAGAATATATTTCTCAGCATTATAATGAGAATATCACCAACGATACACTTGCAGCAATTGCGGGCCTTTCTACCGTGTATTTCAGAAAAATGTTTACAAGAGTAATGGGAGTTTCCCCTATTACATATACACGCAATCTTCGCATCGAAAAAGCTAAAGAAATGCTTAGAAGCGACTACGGAACGCTTTCCGATTTGGCGCAATCATTGGGATACCCCAACCTATACGATTTTTCAAGAGATTTTAAGAAGCATACGGGGGTGTCTCCTTCGAAGTATTGATTGTAGCTATGAAAAGGCGTTTTTTAATATTGCAGCATTACAACGATATTCGCAATCCCCAAAAATGTCCCCAACGTAATTTTCTTTGATTACGTTAGGGATATTTTTTATTCGGTTTTGTATTTTTTTATGCCGCCTTTTGCAAACTGTCGTTTACATTATTTGCCGCATTCAGCATATTTTCAATGAAAATTCCATACCCTTCCGTCGGGTTGGCTACTAAAACGTGGGTTACCGCACCGACGAGCTTGCCGTCTTGAATAATAGGAGAGCCGCTCATTCCTCGCACGATACCGCCGCTGATAGCTATGAGAGCCGGGTCGGATGTCCTTATACGGAAGGATTTTGAGCCGTCGGAGCTTTTGTCTATATCGTAGATTTCGATTTTGTATTCTGTGCTTTTTCCGTTTTTGAGGGTGGAGATTATGGTAGCCTCGCCCTCGTGAATCTCATTTTTTGTTCCGATAGGTATTGCGGTCTTTGACTTAAGAGCGTCGGGGCAGTTAAGCACTCCGAAAACTCCGCAAGAGTTATTTTTATCAAGACTTCCTATGGAATCGTTTTTTAAAACTCCGGAAAGCTCCCCCGGCTTTCCGCACTCACCCTTGTGAAGTCCTCCAAGAATAACACCGGTCACCTCTCCCGAACTCATTTCTATAATTTCGCCCGATTCCGAGTCGCAAACACCGTGTCCAAGACCGCCAAAGCAATTGTTTTCGGGATTGTAGTAGGTAATCGTACCTATTCCCGACGCACTGTCGCGAAGAGAAATTCCAAGCTTGTATTCACCGTCAACAAGGCTTGGCTTTGCTTCAATAGCAACCTGTGAGCCGTGATGCTCTGCACGAATTGTAACAGAGCTTCCACCGCACTTGCTTACGGCTTCCTTAACCTCTTCAACCGTGCTTACCTCTTTACCGTTTATGGAAAGAATTTTATCTCCGGGCGATAGGGCGGGAATGCCGCTTGATTCGATAACTGTCACGTGACTTTGCTTGATTTTTATTCCAAAAACGTTTCCGCCCGGCACAAGAGAAGCGGAAGAATGCTTTTCATTTCCGAAAAACAGTTCTCGGAGTCTGGAGTCTACCTTTATATTATCAGACATAGCAGGAGCACATTCGGATAATGCGGGAGTATCTGCCAAGGCTTCAGGGGCTTTTGCCGAAGAGGAAAGAGCAAATAAAAGGGTATATAAGGATAACGCTAAAATTAGCGCAGATATAATTTTTTTAATTTTCATTTCGGTTTTCCTTTGCCACAAATTCAATCTTGCTATGTTTTAATGTGCTGATTTTCGGAGCAAAATATTCGTAACAAAAATAGGAAATGATAAATAAAAATCGGCTACAAGTCCTGATTTTTCAGAAAAATGTAACCGATTGTTTGCATTTTTTGTTATTTTTTTAGCGTCTGCTTCCGTATAATCAATTTAGGAAGAGAGTTTTTTTGTTCTAAAATGGCTTTAGAAGCGTTTATGTAAAAAAGCCGTTTCGTTTTTATTCAAAAAACATTTTGAAGAGAGCTTTCTTTATTGCTCCCGGCCCGTTTGCGTAGACGTATGCTGCGGCTTGTTTTTCTGCTGCTTTTGCCCGAAGTGAAAAGCCGTAGCTTGTAGCGCAAAATTCAAATCCGGCATTGGATACAGCCGAAAGTATGCTCGACTGCTCCTTTTCCGCAAACGACAGTGAGGAATCTAAATCAAAGCGCAAATCAAGCGCCGAAGAGCTCACCGAAGCCTTAATAGAAACGAAGGATCTGCCGTCAACGTATTTTAAAAGCAACTTTACGGCATAGGCTAAATATTCGGTGGATATTTTGACCACAGTAGAATCAGTGGAGTCGATTTCGAGAGATGCAAGTCCTCTAAAATTGTCATAAAGGAAATCTTTAAGAGCATTTGCGACGTCGAATGCATAAACACACTCGGAAGAGGGAATGCCCGGTTTCTTTTGTGAAAGACGGGTAAGCGGAGTACGGTCAAAAGCCTTCATTTTATTTATAAAAAATCCTTTTAATTATTAGTCGAACCTTGTCGCTTAATTCATCGAAATGTCCTTATGAGAAATGGAATTATAATCAGAGGTAAAGGTTACGCTTTCCGAAAGCTCGGTTTCAGCTCCTCCAAGTACTCCTCCGATTATGTTTTCAATATAGGAGTTTTCTGCAAGGAAGTAGAAATCGTTAAAGTGTTCAGCGGTTTTATCCAACTTGTAAACGATGTAATATCCGTCTGCATTGGAGTTTTCTACCGTAATTACTTTGCTTACTTTTCCGTTCTCAAGACCGAAAACGGTTGAAATATAGTCGTGAAAGTCCTGCTGGGACAGGGTTGTTTTGCCGAGCAGCACACCGCTTACCTTTCCGTCGATTATAAGGTCGGTTTCGGTTGCTGCGGTGCTGCCGATAATGCGAACCGCAAGGGCATATTCGTCATCTATTTCTGCAAGGGAAGCTCTGTAATCGTTGACTTTCGAATAGCTTATCGTTCCGGTGGGGAAGTATGCCTGAAGAATTCTTGCGCAGTCGTCACCGTAGTAATAGGCTTCAACGTCCTCTCGGGAATATTCGTAATCGTCGTTATAATAGCTTTCAATTGCCGTTTCCGCAAGAGCGTAACGGTAAAGAAGGGTTGCTGCGGAGTAGTTGAGATTGTTCTTTTTTAGGTTCTCCAGATATTTGTCATAGCTTCCGTGGCCCAATTGGAAGGAGTCTCCCTCTACTGCTCCGGCAATAAACTCTTTTATTTTGTTGTCCGCTTCCTTTGAGTATGCATCATACCCAATTTCACCTGCAATATGTATTGCAGCGAAAATTTCGGCAGCGTCGTGAATAATGAATTCGTTTATTTGGTCTATGTAAATTTGCGCGTTCTCGCCCGACCAAACGGCATCGTTTCCTTTATCCACCGTCGCTTTGTTGTTAAGGAAAAGAGCTCTGTAAAGCTCGTATCTTACCTCGTATTCTTCATCGCCCGCTTTTAGGGTGAACATTACTTTTGCTTCTTCCTCGGTGCTTTCTACCGGAGGATACTTTTCCTCGTCGTTGGAGCAGCCGCTGACAAACAGCATAGAAAGAATAAGCAATATGGCTAATATTGTTTTTTTCATTGAATTTCCCCTTGGTTAGTTTCGTTTACCGAAATCATTGTACCAAATTAATGTTAATAAATCAAGACTAATTGCAAAAAGTTTGAAAAGCTTCTAAAAAGTTATTGAAATTCGGTCGAAAATGTGGTATTATAAACCCAAAAGAATAAGTTTGGAGATGCTTTTATGGAAGAAAATTACACAGTCAAACTGTCTAAAATAATTAACGAATTTTCTTTGGAAGTGATATACTTAAGCGACCTTCCGGAAAATATTGATATATCCTGCACGAGAATTAACCGCCCCGGTCTTCAGATGGTAGGATTTTACGATCACTATGAAGCTATGCGTATACAAATAATAGGCAAGGTTGAGCACCTTTATATGGAAAAGCTCTCCCCCGAGGAACGCACGGCAAGGCTTGAGGATTTCTTTAGATCAAGACCTATCGGTGTTATATACACTACCTCTCTGCCGGTATCTCAGGAAACTATCGACCTTGCGGAAAAGTACGGTGTTCCCGTTTTGCGTACTTCCAAGTCCTCGTCTGATTTTATGGCGGCTCTTATTTCCTTCCTTAACGTTGAGCTTGGCCCTAGAATCACCCGTCACGGCGTACTTGTTGAGGTTTACGGCGAGGGTATTCTGCTCCTTGGCGATTCCGGTGTCGGTAAGAGCGAAACGGCAATCGAGCTTCTTAAAAGAGGACACAGACTTATAGCCGATGATGCGGTTGAAATAAGAAAGGTTTCTGCTACCACGCTTGTAGGTAGAGCGCCTGAAATAATTCGCCACTACGTTGAGCTTCGAGGAATCGGCATAGTTGACGTAAGAAGGCTGTTTGGTATGGGTTCGGTAAAGGAAACCGAGAAAATAGACCTGGTTATCAATCTTGAGCCTTGGCAGGACGGAAAGATGTACGACCGCCTTGGACTTGACGAGGAAAGCACCGATATTCTTGGTATCAAGGTGCCGAGTATAACCCTGCCTGTTTGCCCCGGTCGAAACCTCTCGGTCGTTATCGAGGTTGCGGCGATGA
>JAZTXO010000062.1:0-4819 GCA_045636445.1 Eubacteriales bacterium
TGCACAGCGTTTTTATGCATAAATATGCATTTTCGAATACTGTTGATTTTTTTCTCATTTTATGGTACAATACTAATGTTGTTTTTTATCTTATATCATTTATTCAATTCATAAGAAAGGACTTGAAGGATAATATGATAGCTTTATCAACTCAGGATATAAATTTGTCCTTCGGGACCGACGTAATATTAAAGGATATTTCTTTTTCGGTAAACGACGGAGATAAGCTTGGCATTATCGGTGTCAACGGCGCGGGAAAAACCTCGCTTTTCCGTATTCTTACCGGTAAATACTCCCCCGATTCGGGAGCTGTATATATTCAAAAGGGACATACTGTTGGAATTTTGGAGCAAAATCCCGACCTTTCCTCCCTGCCCGGCGAGACATCTTGCATTGAATATATGTACACCGCATTTCCCTCGCTTCTTTCTCTTGAAAAGGAGATTGAGAGGTGTGAAAAGGAGCTTTCCGAATCCTCGGGAGACAAGACTCTTTCCCTTTCAAATACTTTAAGCGAACTTAACACCCGTTTTGCAAGAGAAGGCGGTCTTGAATTCCGTTCAAGATGCAGGGGTATGCTTTTACGTTTAGGCTTTGACGAAGCACTTATAGACCAAAAAATCCGCACCCTTTCAGGCGGTCAGTACACAAGACTCGCACTCGCAAGGCTTCTTGCGACCGAGCCTGACATACTTATGCTTGACGAGCCTACGAACCATCTGGATATTGACGCACTTGCATGGCTTGAGAGCTTTATAGCAAATTACAAGAAGACCGTACTTATCGTTTCCCACGACCGTTATTTCCTTGACCGAACAACGAATAAAACCCTTTGGCTCAGATACACCAAAGCCCGTCTTTACAACGGAAGCTATACAAAATGTAAGGAAGAAGCCGAAGCCGAAGCGGCTGCTATCGAAAAGCGATACAAGGAGCAGCAAAAGGAAATAGCAAAAATAAAGGCTAATATCGAATTCCAACGCAGGTGCAACCGCGAGCATAACTTCGTTACCATTCGCTCAAAGGAAAAGCAGCTTGCAAGAATGGAAAAGATTGAACTTGCGCCTAAAGACGAGAAGAACATCAGGCTAACCTTCGCAACCGAAGAGGAATCGGCAGGCGACGTGCTTGAAGCAAAGGAGCTTTCCTTCTCTTACGGCGGAAAGCCGCTGATAAACAACATCTCATTCCTTGTAAGGCGATACGAGCGAGTATTGTTCCTCGGTCAAAACGGCTGCGGAAAATCCACGCTTATGAAGCTTATAAACTCTATGCTTACGCCTACCCACGGTAAAATCACCCTGGGTTACAATATTAAAATAGGCTACTACGACCAGGAAAACCGAGGACTTTGCGACTCTAACACCGTTTTCGAAGAGCTTCGCAAGGAGTATCCGACAAAAACAGACCTTGAATTGCGTTCAACTCTTGCGCTTTTCCTTTTCGATGCCGACGACATTACAAAAAAGGTATCAACCCTTTCGGGCGGAGAGAGAGCAAGACTTACACTTGCCAAGCTGATACTTAAAAAGGTCAACCTTTTAATAATGGACGAGCCTACGAACCATCTGGACATTGGCTCGTCGGAAGCCCTCGAAAATGCATTGCTCGGCTTTGAGGGAACTATTATTGCGGTTTCTCACGATAGATATTTTATAAACAGAATAGCTACCAGAATAATCGAGCTTGCGCCCGACTCCGAGCGTGGACTTTACGATTACTCGCTTGAGGACTACGACGAGGCATACACCGAATATATGCGTCTTAGGGAGTTGAAAAGACTTTCGAGCATAGAGGCGGAGGTAAAAAATCAAGCTCCCACAGAGTCAAAGCTTTCCTATGAGGAAAGAAAGCGAGAAAACGCAGAAAGGCGTTCGAGAGAAAAGAAGAAGGAACGCGCAGAAGCAAGAATAAAAGAGCTTGAAGCCGAGCTTGAGGCTCTTGACGAGGAGCTTTTCGGGGCGGCTGCTTCCGATTACAAGAGAGCTGCCGAAATTGACGAAAGAAAGAATGAAATCGAAGAAGAGCTTCTTTCTCTTTACGAGATAATAATGTAATTTTTCAAATATAAATCAGAGAAAAAGGGGGCAATTATGGAAATTTTAAAATACAAATACAAAACGAAATACGACAAATCGCCCTCTGTACTCGTTCTCGGATTTTTTGACGGAGTTACAGTAGCACACAGAGCGCTCATAGCTACGGCAAAGGAAAAAGCAAAGGAAAAGGGACTTCCCCTTTCGGTATTTACCTTTCCCTCGGAAAACCCTTTGAAAAAGGATACGCCAAGAATATATTCTACCGAGGAAAAGCTTATTTTGCTCGAAAGATGCGGGGTGGACTACGTTTATCTTGCAGACTTTAAAAGCATTTCCGCCTTAAGTCCCGAAAGCTTTGTAAACGACGTAATAATAGGAGATATAGGAGCTGACTTTGCGGCTTCAGGCTTTAATTTCCGTTTCGGAAAGGAAGCTCGGGGGACATATAAGGATTTAATCAATCTTATGGAAGCTAATGGCCGTGGGGCGATAATTGAAGCCGAGCTTACCGACAGCGGCAGGACTATTTCGGCAAGTCTTATTCGTTCTCTTCTTGAAAAAGCTGACATAGAGGAAGCAAACAGACTTCTCGGCGCGCCTTATTTTCTTCGAGGAAGAGTCAACAAAGGTCTTGGCGAAGGACGCGGCCTTGGATTTCCGACTCTTAACACCGAGGTAAGCGAGCAAAGATGCATACCGACCGGAGTTTTTCGTTCGGCTGTGCCTATTGACGGAAAAATTTATCACGCAGTAACAAATATCGGTCTCTGCCCTACCCTTGGCGAAAGAGAATTACACGCAGAAACGCATCTTCTCGGCTACGAAGGTAATCTTTACGGCAGAGAATGCGAAATATATCTTCTTGGCTTCCTTAGACCGGAGAAAAAATTTGAAAGCCGAGAAGAGCTTATCTTTGCAGTAGAAAAGGATAAGCAAAGAGCAATTAAAGAAAACGGAGAATTAACATGTCAAAAGCTTGGACTAAAATAACTGTTGTAGGAAAAACTGCCGACCTTGATAGCATAACTGCGGTTATGAGTATGCTAGACAACGGTCTTATGATAGAGGATTACAGCGATTTTTCGCTTAACGGAATGTACGGTGAGCTTGTTGATGACGAAATACTCAACGCTGACCGCGAAACCGTCAAGGTTTCCCTCTTCGTTCCGGAGGAAAGAAGCTTTTTGGAATACAAGACCTTCCTTGAAGCGAGACTTCCCGCAGTTGGAATCGATGCTTCTATCGAAATCGAAGGAGTTGACGAGGACGATTGGGCGGAAAGCTGGAAGCAATATTATAAGCCTGTACATCTTGGTAAAATAACCGTTGTTCCCGCCTGGGAGGAATACGCTCCTACAGAGGGCGAGGTAATCGTAAGAATGGATCCCGGTATGGCATTCGGAACAGGAACACACGAAACAACAAGGCTGGTTATACGTCTTATGCAAGACGAAATCAAGGGCGGCGAGAGACTTCTCGACGTTGGTACGGGTTCGGGAATACTTTCTATTTGCGCATCGAAGCTCGGTGCAGGTCACTGTAATGCATACGACATCGACCCCGTTGCCGTTAAGGTTGCAAAGGATAACGCTCTCTCCGACGGCTGCGACAATATTACGGTAGGTGTTTCCGACCTGCTGCATGGCGTTGATTTAAGTCAAGGAAAATACGATATATGCGTTGCGAACATAGTTGCCGATATTATTATAAGAATGCTCCCCGACATAAAGAAATTCTTAAAAGACGGCGCTCCCCTTATCCTCTCCGGAATTATCGGAGAAAGAGCCGAAGAAGTAAGACAAGCAGCTCTCAAGCAGGGCTTCACCATTGAAAAAGAGCTTGTTGAAAACGACTGGGTTGGTATGTTTGTCAGAGTATAATCGGTCATTTTGACAACATTATTTTACATTTTGGAGTATTTATGCCTAGATTTTTTATAAACAAAGAGGATATATGCGACAAGATCGCAAAAATATCCGGTGATGATGCATTCCATATTGCTCGTTCTCTCAGAATGGCTGAGGGAGATGAAGTTACCCTTTGCGACGGTGAGGGCAAGGAGCTTTTCTGCCGTCTTGCGAAAATAAGAGACGAGGAATGTCTTTGCGAAATCATCGAAGAAAAAGAAGCGGAAAGCGAACCGCCGGTAAACATAACTCTTTGCATGGCTTATCCTAAAGGGGATAAGCTGGAGGTAGTAATTCAAAAGGCTGTGGAGCTTGGGGTTTCCAAAATTATTCCCTTCGAGTCATCAAGATGTATAAAGCGTCCAAAGGCTGAAAAGCAAGAAAAGCAGACCGCAAGACTCAGGCGTATTGCTGAAGAAGCTGCAAAACAATGCGGAAGAGGCAGACTCCCGGAGGTCACCTCTCCCCTTTCCTACGAGCAAATGCTATGCGAAGCTACAAAATCCTCTCTTTCTCTCTTCTGCTACGAAGACGAAAGCAAACTTGGAATCAAGGAAGTGCTTGAAAGCACTCCGCTGCCGGAAAGCATTTCGGTTATTGTAGGCTCTGAGGGCGGCTTTTCTCCCGACGAGGCGATGCAAGCCAAAGAGTGCGGAATAAAATCGGTTACCTTAGGAAAAAGAATACTTCGTTGCGAAACTGCTCCAAGCTTTGCGCTGTCCGCAATTTCCTACTGCTACGAGTTGTAATCTTCCTTAATTATTATATAAAATCCCATTTATGCATTCTGTATAAATTAAAATAAAACAATCCACGAGCCCAAAATTAGATATTTTTTTCTTGTGCGCCAAATTTTTCTTCAATATATAATTT
>JAZTXO010000063.1:0-14832 GCA_045636445.1 Eubacteriales bacterium
TATATTCCCGTTCTATCAATTAAGGAGTGTACAATATGTCCTACGATGAAAAAATAAGTAATATGCTTGCAAGACTCTCCTTATCAAGCGAGCTTTCCTGCAACTATTTTAAAAAGCATACTGTAATGGTACCCTCAAGAAATGAGGTAGTCAGAATTATAAAGAAGATTCAGCATCTTATATTCCCCGAATACTTTCTTTTGGAAGAGGATGAAGGAAAACCGCTTTCTCAGGTCGCTGAAGAAGTTTTTACCCTCTTGAAAAGGCAGATAACCGCATCCTACTATTTTTATGACGAGGATTCGGTTGTGGATACGGAAAGTATTACATACGAGATACTTGATCTTTTGCCCGAAATTAAAGAAAAGCTTCTTAAAGACGTTATCGCTCTTTACGAGGGTGACCCTGCTGCGAAATCGCCCGAAGAGGTTATTCTTTCCTATCCCGGTTTCTACGCAATATCCGTATACCGCTTAGCTCACGAATTCTACATTAGAGGAATACCCTATATTTCCCGTCTTATGACCGAGTTTGCACACGAAAAAACCGGTATAGATATTCACGCCGGAGCAACTGTGGGCGAATATTTCTTTATTGACCACGGTACCGGTATCGTTATCGGTGAAACAACTACGATAGGCGACCGAGTAAAAATATATCAAGGCGTTACCCTTGGAGCAAAAAGCTTTGAACTCGACGAGGACGGAAATCCCGTGAAAGGAATAAAGCGTCATCCCGATATAGGAAACGGTGTGGTTATATATGCTAATGCCACCATACTCGGCGGAAATACCAAAATTGGCGATGGCTGCGTAATCGGCGGTAACGTTTGGCTGACTCGCTCCGTTCCTGCGGGAGAGGTTGTTTACTATAATGCAAAGTAAAAGAATTGATGCAAATTATTTTCCCGGCTGGACTCGCAAATCAATAACCTTTACTATTGATGACGGCAATTTCGAGATGGATAAAAAATTCCTTGATATAGTTCGTCCGGCGGGAATTTTCGGAACGTTTAATCTTCACCATTGGGATAAAGAGACACCCGAATTTTACCGTGAGCTTTATGACGGATATGAAATAGCCAATCATTGTGAAAAACACGCTATTGCAATCGACGGTGATATTTCTGCCGAGATTTCTTCCGAGCCTTTTGATTCAAGCAGACCTGATTACGAGCATTATTATAAAACCGAAGAGGGAGTATACCTGGTTCATATTTATAAAATATGGGGAAAAAATACAGGCACGTACGATCCTCCCCGCGGCTGGCATGCCGTATCTCCCAACGAATACTATAACCGCTTTGCCGACAGAACGAAAAAAGGACTTGAAGAGGTATTCGGTGAGGGAAGTGTGAAAGGTTTCGCTTGGCCTCACGGTAGAGGCTCTGCTGGGGCTAGAGAGCATCTTATTAAAGAAGGCTACCAGAATATACGTAAAACCGGTATCCTTCGAGATACTACGGGCTTCTCGCTTCCTTCCGATAGATTTAATTGGACTTATAACGTGGCTCATAACGATCTTCTTGAAGTAGCGGAGCTATATGAAAAATATCCCGATGACGGAAATCTTAAATTCTTCTCAATAGGCGTTCATTCGATAGATTACGAAAGGGCAGACAAATGGGGAGACCTTCTTGCCTTTGCTGAAAAATACGGCAACCGCCCTAATGATTTTTATTATGCGTCTGTGGGCGATATTCTTGCCTATGAGGATGCTGTTAAAGCTCTTCGTGTAACCGATACCGAGATAGAAAACCCATCGGATATTCCGGTTTACGTTACCGTTGATGGCACTCCTATAATAATTACCGCAAAAACCAAAATTGAAATATAAAAAAATCCTGCGTTTCCATTTGGATTCGCAGGATTTTTTTCGTTATTTATTCAGTGCTTCTTCAACAACGCTTTTAAGCTCGTTGTATTCCATAGAACCTTGTCTTGTAAAGGTGATAACACCTCTGTCGTCAAGGATCAAGGTCATAGGATAACTGTCAATACCGCCAAGAAGATAGAAGTATTGGTCGGTATAATCGTCCATAGGTATGTCGTATGCAAATACCATTTTTGAGTTTGGGTAGTTCGTTTGAATGTATCCGGGAGCTTCTCCCTTTGACTTCACGTTAAATACCGAGTGTACTGCAAGGACCACAACGTCATCTTCGTATTCGGAAGCTATTCTGTCAAAATAGGGAAGCTCTGCTTTACAAGGACCGCACCAAGTACCCCAGAAGTTGATTACAACAACCTTTCCTTTGAAATCGGAAATTGATACGCTTTCCGAGCCGTCAACAAGGTTAAGTGCCGATATAGGACATCTGTTTCCAATATCCGATCCGAAAGGAATTTTTGCAAGTTCTGAATCGGTGGTTGAATCATCGCCCGGATTATAGGAAGGAATATCGGTAGGCTTGTTTATTAAAGGCTCAACTATATTGAAGAATATCAGAGCTGCCGCAAGAATTAAAGCGAGTACAGAGCTGAGAATGATCTTACCGATCTTTTTGGACTTCTTCTTGCAATTTAAGGCCGTCTGTTCGGGGGTTATTTCGTTGTTTGCGGTAATATCAATAGTGGATCTATCGCTGCATTCCGAGGAGGCGGGAGCTTCAAAATCATTCTTCGGAAGGAAGATTTTTGAGCCTCTCCAGGAAATTGCTCTGGTGGGACAAGCAGAAATACAGTCGCCGCAGTGAATACACTCCTTGTCACCGACAGTCGTAATGTCCATTTTACATACGTTAATGCATTTTCCGCAATCAACGCAGGCCTTTTTCTCAAGCTTTATGCCAAAAATGGCAATCTTGTTGAAAAGACCGTAAAGCGCTCCGAGAGGGCAGAAGAAACGGCAGAATACTCTGTAAATAAACACAGCTCCCACGATAAAGGAAATCATAAGTATAAATTTCCAAGTGAAGAGAGGGCCAAGCATCGCAAAGTAACCTTCGTTGGCAGGATTGATAAGCAGACCTAAAGCTCCGCCGAATGTGCCTTCGGGACAAATATATTTACAAAATGCAGGCAAAGGAAGATCGCGGATAACGTAGATAAGTGGGAAAATAACCACAAAAACTACCAGCAAAACGTATTTAAAATAGGAAAGAACCTTTGTAATTCTTCCTTTTTTAACCTTGGGAGTTCTTATCTTATGTAAAAGATCCTGCACAAGACCGAAGGGGCAAAGCCAACCGCATATCCAGCGTCCGAACATAACGCAGTAAAGCAGGATTATGCCGAGCATATAGTAAGGTGCGGTCTTGCCGCTGGAGGCAAATGCATTTTGCAACGCGCCGAGAGGACAAGAGGTTATCGCGCCGGGGCAGGAATAGCAGTTAAGTCCGGGCGTACAGATGTTTTTCATCTCTCCCTTGAATATACTTCCCGAAACGTAACCTTTGAGGTTAGCATTGAAAAGAAGGGCAGAGTATACCTGGATAAGTCTGCGCTTTGTAGGAGCGTGGCGCAGGAAGAAATTTTTAATTTTAGTAAACATTTTTTTCATATCATCCAAGCCCTATACATTCCGTACAAATTTTTACAGCTTTCTTTAAAACGTCGGTCATACCGCCGTTGAATATACCTAAAACAATAAGCGTAAGAGCAACCGCAACGAGTATAATTCTTACAGCCAGCTTGGTCTTGTCGCTTTCAACAAAGGACACAAATTTACCGACTTGTTTTTTCTCGGTGCTTTTGATTGCAAGAGAGGGAGTTTCACGTATTGCGTTTTGAACTATTTCACGTTCGCTTTTTCTGGAATAAGCGCAAACGTTTGAATGATAACACCAGGCAATAAAGGATAATGCGGTTGCAAAAATAATAACGATAGAGGCTCTGGCAATATCGGCGTTAACGCTTTCGACAGTAAAACGGTCTGTGTTTATAAGTGAAAGAATTGAAAAAACAACGGCAGTAACCGAGGTAGCAATAGCAATAATCAGCGTGTGTTTTCTTTTGTTGCTGAGAACGGAAAGCTCCGACTTTACCTGTTCGGGAGCGTTGTCAATATCGAACTTTGCAAGAAGCTTTTTGCTTATTCTCGCAAGACGGTCGTTTGCAATATCGGTATATTTTCCGCTTTGAGAAAGATCACGCTTGTTTTTCCTTATTCCGTCAATAATAGCAAATACTGCGGTTATAGCAATGAAAACCAACGGAATAATAAGGAATTTTACAACGCGAGTGCTGGTATAGGGCGTCTCGCCACCGGTATAGAAGAGTATTGTCACCGAGACAATGAAGCAAATGCCGGTAAGTATGATCAATGCGGAAACAACAAGGTCGAGCTTTTCCTTAAAGAAAGATTTTAAGGATTTTTTTTGGGAAACCTTATCGGAGTTATCCTTTGGAAAAGCAGACATCTCAAAATTTTGTGATTTCATTTTAAAAGACCTAATCTGTATTTTCAGACCTTTCTTGTTTGTGTCTTATGAATAGTTTAATTCTATCTCGTCGCATAGACAGGAGATGAAATAGCAGGTGTATGCGACAAATGCCAAAGATGCAACGAAGGCAAAGGAGTCAAACCAGGGAAGAGCTGACGTAATTATATCCTTCGGTCTGTTTTCCACGATAAATTCAACCGAGGAGACGTTGTAATCCAAAAGTGAACTTACCGCTTTGCAAACACCACTCAGCATACCGAGACCGCCAAAAGCACACAAGCTTTTTATGCTTCTGAGACGGTTCTTTTTTGCGGATTTCGTTTTGTTTGCAATGCTGAAAAGAATATAATTTTCAATAAACGACAATAAAGTCAGGCAGAGTATGAAAAAGATTAAAATCAGCAATGCGGACTGTGCGATGTTAGAATAGAGTATCGGGCGATATGCGTCCTTTGCAGCCTTGTGAATCAAGGAGGTGTATTCGTAATCGTTAAGGAAGTTGTACGTGAGGATATAGTTAATAAATGATATAACCGTATATAAGCCGATAGGCAAAACGTTAAACCAACGCAAAGCCGATTTATCGGTTAATTTGATTGCCGCCACAAGAAGGAATATTCCGAAAACAAAGTCCGGAATAAGGTCGATGCTTCCCATACTTCCGATTGCAATATCGAAATAGAAGAAGGAAGAAATCGCAAGGAAATTCAGCTTCTTTTTCAAGGACTTTGCACGGATGATTTCTTCAATTTCAAGAAGTTCTCCTTCGGTATGAAGAGAACCGATTCCGCTTCGCAAAGCACCTTCCTTGTGAATAGCTCTTATGTAGGCAAAGAAAAGATAAACGACTATTATTCCTAATATAAGTGTTGTTATTGCACCAATACTGAAGAATTCGGGGTATCTGGCCTTAAGGTGGTAAAGTTTAGGATTGCCGTAAGCATCCTCGGTTGTGGAAAGCATAAGAAGCTCCGGTAAAAAACAGGCAAGAGACTTTACAACGGCAAAGACGTATGCAATTATTCTTAATATCTCAGGCTTTAATATTATGCTCTTACCAAACACGGGGAAAGGAAGTATAGTTGCATCTGCGCCGCCCCTGAGTCCAACGTGGAACAGAGCCGAAAACAGATATTTTACGGCAACTATAAGCAAATATGCCTCGGCTATGGCAAAAACAAGGGTGAACAGCACGTTAATGTCGTTGTCGATAGTGTTTTTGCTTCTTATCATTATTGCAAGAATGAAAGCCGGAATTTTCATAAATGAAAGCCAGCCGAGCTTAACAAAAGCATCTCTTGCTTCCGTAAATCCCTCGGAGCGTTCGCAATAATCATCCAGCATATTCTTGATGATAATGCAAGAGATAAAATCTGCGAGGAGATCCACAAACTTTATACACGGATTGATAAGAAATATGAGAGCGACAGTAAGCTTAAAATAAGAAAAGCGTCCTTTTTCTCGTTTCTTTGTCATGATTTTATTTCTTTCTCTTTTTGTTTTTCTTGGATTTTAGCTTTTCAAGCTTGTATTCTGCGTATTCCCTCTGCTTGTCCTCTTGGTGACGTCGGAATTCATTGACAAAACCAAAACGGCTCTCGTTGTTCTTTTCGTCGTCCTGACCGGGCATGCAAATTCTCATGTGACAGGAGTAAATCGCAATCAGGTTAAGAATAATAATAACGAGTCGAGCGATAATTGCGATTAAGTAAAGCATAATACTGAGTCTCGGATTCGAAGCGCTTACAAAGAAGCCTCCTTCAAGAAGAATTGTCAGAGCGAAAATTATTACCGTCAGGTAAATATTTCTTGTGCATCGCTTTGAAAGGGCGGGGAGTTCAACCTCCGTCGCAACCTCTCTCATTCCGAGAAGCATAAGAATAGAAGTTATACAAACAATGCCGTGACGAAGCATCGGTATAAGCGTTTCAAGCAAAGGAAGCGATAGATTAAGACCGAAGAAGGGCAGGGTAAACAAGGCAAGCTCGCCGAGTCCGAAAACAAGAAAGACCGAAGCCGGAACAATTCCGTTTTTGAAGCCGCTGTTTATATTCTTCAGCTTGTAAAAGGCGTAAAGCATTACCGCCGCCGCAATAGCGTCGGTAAGCTCGTAGTATCCAATGTTAAGCAGTAGGAAATATCCTACGAAAAGTATCCCAAATCCCATGGCTGTCAGTCTTTATCGGTGGCAACGGATGCACCGCAGCATTTTTTGTATTTCTTGCCGCTACCGCAGGGGCAGGGATCGTTTCTGCCTATTTTAGTAACGGTTACGGGCTTGCGTACTATGGATTTTCCGCCGTCAAATCCTTCCGAAGTAGGCTTTGCAACCTGAACTCTTTCGGTAGACTGAACTCTCGGAGTAACCGAAAGAATCTGTCTTACGGTATCCTCCTTTATATCGTCAACCATCTGGTCAAACATATCTGCACCCTGAATGCGGTACATAGCAACGGGATCTCTTTGAGCGTATGAGTTAAGACCGACGTATTCCTTAAGTTCGTCCATTCCCTCAAGGTGATCCATCCACTTTTTGTCAACGTTTTGCAGAAGTATAACCTTTTCAACCTCTCGCATAGCGTTTTCGGGCATACCCTCGGCATTGTTAAACAGCTCTTCCTTGGAGTGATAAATTTCAAGAGCCTTTTCAACGAGAGACTCTCGCCATTCGTCTTTATCAACAGAAGAAAGCTCTTCTGCGGGGAGACCGAACTTTTCATCGACAAGATGACCGAGGTAATGGTTTTTAAACTCGTCAAACTTCCAGGTTTCCGGATCATCAAGACCAAAGCAGAAGTTAAAGGTTTCTTCAACCGACTGTCTTATCATTTTTGTTATAGTTTCGCTGACGTTGTCGCCATGAAGCACCTCGGAACGCTGCTGGTAAATTACCTGACGCTGCTGGTTCATAACGTCGTCGTAGGTAAGAACGTTTTTACGTCTGTTAAAGTTGTTGTCCTCAATACGCTTCTGTGCCTGCTCGATTGAGCCGGAAAGTATTTTTGCGTCAATAGGAGTTCTCTCGTCAAGACCGAGTCTTTCGCACATGCCCGCAATTCTGTCCGAGCCGAAAAGACGCATAAGATCGTCCTCAAGAGAAAGGAAGAATCTGGATTCGCCGGGATCGCCCTGACGTCCGCTTCGTCCTCTGAGCTGGTTGTCAATACGTCTTGACTCGTGACGTTCTGTACCGAGAATATATAGACCGCCTGCTTCGCGTACCTTTTCAGCCTCGGGAGCAATTTCTTCCTTGTGCTTTGCGTAAAGCTCTGCAAAGGCAGCTCTCGCATTGTTTACCTCGTCATCATTGGAGGGGGCAGAGCTGGTTGCCATAGCAATAAGTCTTTCTTCGTATCCCGCCTTGCGCATCTCGTTTTTAGCAAGATATTCGGGGTTGCCTCCGAGCATAATATCCGTACCACGACCTGCCATATTGGTGGAAATGGTTACGCTGCCGTATTTTCCTGCCTGAGCAACAATTTCGGCTTCCTTTTCGTGATGCTTTGCGTTAAGAACGGTGTGAGGAACTCCGCTTTTCTTAAGAATTTGCGAGAGCTCTTCGGATTTATCAATAGAAACAGTACCCACAAGGACAGGCTGGCCCTTTTCGTGACATTCCTTGATCTGCTCCACAATCGCCCAAAGCTTACCTCTTCTTGTGCGGTAAACCACGTCATTCTGGTCAAGTCTTATCATAGGCTTGTTGGTGGGAACTTCCACAACGTCAAGAGCGTAGATCTGCTTGAACTCGTCTTCCTCGGTAAGAGCAGTACCTGTCATACCGGAAAGCTTCTTATACATACGGAAGTAGTTCTGGAAGGTGATGGTCGCAATCGTGCGAGACTCTCTCTGTACGCTAACACCCTCTTTTGCCTCTATTGCCTGATGCAGACCGTCGTTGTATCTACGTCCGGGCATAAGACGGCCGGTAAAGGTATCAACTATAATTACGCTTCCGTCTTTGACAATATAGTCAACGTCGTTCTTCATAACGCCGTGAGCCTTGATGGCGGTATTTACGTGGTGATAAATGCTGGCGTTTTGAGGATCTGAAAGGTTTTCAAGGTTAAAGAACTTTTCCGCCTTTTCAATACCGTGCTGGGTAAGAACGGCAGTTCTTGCCTTTTCATCAACAATAAAGTCCTCGCTATATGTGTCAAGGTCTTCCTTGGCATCAACCTCTTTTATGACATGGCGGGACATAGTTCTTACAAGACGGTCTGCCATAGTGTAAAGGTCGGTAGACTTTGAGCCGTGACCGGAAATGATAAGAGGGGTTCTCGCCTCGTCGATAAGTATGGAGTCCACCTCGTCGATAATGGCGAAATTGTGACCTCTCTGTACCATTTTTTCCTTGTACACAACCATATTGTCACGAAGGTAATCGAAGCCAAGCTCGTTATTCGTTCCGTAGGTTATATCGGCAGCGTAAGCCTCTCTCTTTTCCGAGCCGGACTGACCGTGAATAATAAGACCGGTCGTAAGTCCTAAGAAGCCGTAAACTCTTCCCATTTCGTCAGAGTCACGCTTTGCAAGATAGTCGTTTACAGTAACGATGTGTACACCCTTGCCGGAAAGGGCATTAAGATATGCGGGCATTGTAGCAACAAGTGTTTTACCTTCACCGGTCTTCATTTCCGCAATACGTCCCTGGTGCAAGAGAATACCACCCATAATCTGCACACGGTAAGGACGTTTGCCAAGCACTCGTGTGTCAGCCTCTCTTACGAGAGCAAATGCCTCGGGGAGAATATCGTCAAGAGTCTTGCCGTCAGCAAGATCATTCTTCAATTTTCCTGTATAAGCACGAAGCTCCTCGTCGCTCATCTCTTCAAATTTTTCAGCAAGAGCCTCGGTTGCGTCAACCATAGGCAAAAGACGCTTTATCTGTTTTTCGCTATAAGTTTTAAAAAGTCCCATTGAAAATAGCTTCCTTTCGCGTGGGAAAATAATAATTCATTATATTATAGCATAAATAAAAATAAAAATAAAGTCTAAAATGTAAATTAAAGAAAATTTTCGCGAAAAAACTCTATTGCAATTTGCGATTAAGTGTGCTAAACTAAAATAAACACATAATCAGAGGAAAACAATGAAAAAAATCAACATAGTTTTATATTCCCCCGAAATTCCGCAAAACACCGGAAATATCTCTCGTACTGCTGCTGTAACCGGCGCTGCGTTACATATAATTTATCCCATAGGCTTCGAAATTTCCGACCGCACATTGAAAAGGGCAGGGCTCGACTATTGGGACAAGCTTGATGTTTTCTACTATGATAATTATGAGGATTTCGTATCTAAAAATCCTAAGGCAGAAATGTATTTCTTTTCCTCAAAGGCAAAGAAAAATTATGCAGAAATTGATTACCCCGATAACGCATATCTTGTCTTTGGCTGTGAAACGAGAGGTCTGCCCTCGGAGCTTGTTGAAGCTAATATAGATAGAGCAGTGCGTATTCCGATGCGTCCGACTTTGCGTTGCCTTAATCTGTCAAACGCCGTTGCAATAGCCGTTTACGAAGCACTTCGCCAATCGGGGTTTGAAGATTTAGGATAAGCTTAATAAATTGAAAAACGAATTATATTTTGGAGCAGAAATAAATGTTGAAAATAATGTTCGTCTGTCACGGCAATATTTGCCGAAGTCCAATGGCGGAATTTGTAATGAAAAAACTTGTTTTGGATAGGGGAATTTCCCCGGAATTTCAGATAGCTTCCTCTGCTACCTCAACCGAGGAAATAGGCAACGATATACACCCAGGTACACGTCGCACACTGGATAAATACGGTGTCAAATACACCCGACGCGAGGCAGTTCAGTTGGAGCGTCATGACTATGAAAAATACGATCTTTTTGTTGGCATGGACTCGGCAAACGTCAGAAATATGCACCGTATTTTCGGCTCTGATCCCGACTCTAAAATACTCCGTCTTTTAGATCTTACAAACGAGTGTCGCGACGTTGCCGACCCCTGGTACACCGGCAATTTCGAGGAAACCTGGAAGGATATAAACGCAGGCTGCGAAGCACTTATAAATTACGTTATAAACGAATAAAAGAACGGTTGGAAAAATTCCAACCGTTCTTTTATATTATACTTGTAATGAAACGAGAAATATAAAAAGTACAATTACTGCTATACCGGCAAGGATAAGAGCAACACCTTTTATTTGATTTTTATTATGTTCTTTTACCTCTTTATCAGTGTCAGAGGTTTCTGTAGAACATCCGCATTTAGGACATACAACAGCTTCATCAAAAAGTTCGTTTCCGCATTTTGAACAATATTTCATATTTTAAAATCCTCCGGCAGCCATTAGCAGGATCAGATAAACAACCCATGCAACGAGTGCTGATATGCCGCACACTTTTGCGCAATTGGGGCGTTCCTTTGCTTTCAAAGCCCAGTAAATTACACCGAACAAGGGAATTAAAATTGACAGCAAAACTAATCCTCCGCTAATCGTTTCATCGACAGTGGCTTGTGTGATTTGTTTTCCTTGAACCGCACAACCGCATCCGACACAGACTACAGCCTCGTCCATAATTTCTTTTCCGCATTTTGAGCAATACATAATTTTCTCCCTTATTTTTTCTCGTACTTAACTTCAAGTCCCTTGTCGGGATGATAAGTCCAGCTTACCTTATATTTATCATTGCTTGCGCTTTGTTTACCCATAAGTGAGTTGGTTTCCATCATATCATCATAAACCGAACTGCTAAATCCAAGCTGCTGGTTCATCCATTTTATTCCGTCAAGGGTATCGTCTAGCTTTGTCTGGTACAAGGTAAGTTGAGTGTAGGTCATATCATCGGTATCTATATCGTATGTGTTGGTATCCATTTTCAAGTAACTACCGTCAGCGGCTACTGCGTTATCCGCAGCAGGGTATTTGTCAAGCAGCTCGTTTACATAATATTTAAAACTTGTACGATAAGACGAAACAGCGATTACTATCGCAATACCGATTACAGCAACGACACCGCCGACAATCGCCCAAAGCCTTTTGTCTGTTTTAAATTTTGCTATGAGGCCTTTAGGTGCTTTTTTTTCAGCATCAGTTGTTTCTTGGTTTGCTCCGCAAGAGGGGCATATAATAGCTTCGGTATAAATTTCAGCTCCGCAGGAAGCGCAGAATTTCTTTGTTGAATCATCTGTGTTAATGTTTAAAGTAGTGTTTTCCATTGTTAAATTAAATCCTTTGTGTTGTTTTTATTTTTCTTCGGTGCTTGTTGCAAAATATCCGTCCCCCTCTCAAAACAAAAAGTGCGGCAACCGAAGTCACCGCACCGAAAAACGCAAACTCCGATTGTCGCCAAACAAATCGAAGAATTAGAATAGGGATATGAAATCTAGCCATACACTAACACTTGGAGTTTGCATTTTTACCAAATTCCATAATGCTAGTGTACGGCAAAAAAAGGTATAATATCCCCTAAAAAAGAAAAATACCCCTAATAAAAATATTCGATTTGTTTGGCATTTTCATTATAGCACAAACAAATCGAAATATCAATACTTTTGTTTTGATTTGTCAAAAAAAGTGGGTTTTGCCGAAGACGGCAATATTCCACTCCTTGCCGCTTAAGTGCAAGCACTACGCGCTCTGCGGCGGGAATGCGAACCACGTTCACGCACTTATGCGTGAGGTGGTCAAGCCACGGCTTCACCAAAACAAAAAGGATGTCCTAACGACATCCTTTTTGTTTTGGTGGAAACGGGTGGGCTCGAACCACTGACCCCCTGCATGTCAAGCAGGTACTCTAACCAACTGAGCTACGCTTCCGTCCTATTAACGTAAGTATAATATCACATTATAAGTTAATTGTCAATAACCTTTGCATATAAAATAGTCGATTTTGGGTATTGACTATTATTTTTACGCGTGTTATAATGTGTTGTGATAAAAACTTGAGGTGTAAAAAATGTGCAATATCGCAGGATATGTCGGCAATAAGAGCGCTGCTTCAACTTTAATAAGAATGATAAAAATTCAAGAGGGACTTAACGGCGGCTTTTATACAGGACTTGCAGTTCACGATGGAGAAAAGCTTAATTACCGTAAAACGCTGGGAGAGCTTAGTACTCTTTTAAGTACCACAGATGCAGATAAATTGTGCGGAAATGTGGGTATTATGCACAGCAGAACGCCGGATGGCGGTGACGGAAGCTGGGCGCACCCTTTCTTTAGCGTGAGAGACGGCGATGTCAAGCTTTGCTACGTTGCAAACGGAGGATTTGGCTACTTTGCCGAGCGTAGGGCAGAATATAATGAGATTACCAACCTTCTTGTAAAAGAAGGCTTTGACATTCCTTGTAAGCTGAATTATGAGGGCGAAAACTACAACCGACTTTCGAGCGGCGAAGCCGTACATATGTCTGACGTTATGTGTCAGATGATATATAAGTATAAGACCCTGGGGCAAAATACTGCCGAAGCTATGAGCTCTGCTTTCGCCAAAATACCCGTAGAAATCGTAGGACTTTCAATTGATAAGGAAAACCCCGACAGAATTTATTTTTCCAGAATAAATCAACCAATGTTCGTAGGCTTTGACTCTAGCGGAGCATATCTTGCATCATCTCCTCTGGCGTTTCCCGAAACCGTAGATAGCTTCACTCTGTTGCCGACCTGCTCTTCGGGCATAGTTTACAAGGACAGATACGAGGTAGTAAGTCAAATAAACATATCCGAAAAGGTTGAGAGCTTTGATTCTTCCGATATAGATGCGATTGAGGAAATGATACTTTCGCTTCTTAGAGAGAGAAAGTATGGAGCAAACGAATTTATGGATATTCTTGAAGAGAAGGTAGGCGGCAAAAAAATTGCACAAACGGATGCTAAGGTTTATTTAGCCATTGATTCGCTTCTTAAAAAAGGCGCTGTTAAAATGGAAAGCACTAGAAAAGAAGTGGGTGAGCTTTCCGCACCCTGGACTCTTTTCAGCCTTGCAGAGTAAGGCGTCGGCATCTCTTAACTACCGTTTTTGATACACTTTATAATATAAAAATTACACCAGCGTAATACAAATATAAATATAATTTTAAGGAGAAAAGAAAATGTTAAAGCGTATGCCTTGGGAGCATAATCTTGAAATAATTAAGGCGATAGAGCCTGGAATGCGATATAAGGGCGGTGACTTTGCCGCATGGCAGACCGAAGCCAGAGCAAAACTTGCAGAGCTTCTCGGTCTTCAAAATATACATAGAGCAGAGAACAACAATTTTACAATAGAATATAAAAAGGAATGCGACGGCTACGACGAGTATCGCTTCACTCTTGAGCCTGAGGAAAATTACGTATTTCCTTGCGTTATGCGTGTGCCTCACGGAGTAAAAGCACCCATACCCGTAATGCTCACTCTTCAGGGGCATTCCACCGGTATGCATATCTCTCTCGGAATTCCCAAATATGCAAGAGACGTACAGTCGATCTCCGGTGGCGACCGAGATTTCGTTGTAAGAGCTATAAAAGAGGGATTTGCTGCTATCGCTATCGAGCAGCGTAACTTCGGTGAGCTTGGTTACAAAGAGGCTGTTGAGAAAAATTCCGGCTGCCACGTTTCCTCAATGAGTGCTATAATCAACGGAAGAACCACCATAGGTGAAAGAGTTGTTGATACTATGACGGTAATCGACGCTCTCGAAAACTTCGATTTCCTCGATAGAGAAAACGTAATGCTTATGGGTAACTCCGGCGGAGGTACTGCAACCTTCTATGCAGCGGCAATTGACGAGAGAATCAAGCTCGCAATGCCTTCTTGCGCTGTTTGTACATACAAGCACTCTATTGCAGCTATGGAGCATTGTGTTTGCAACTTTGTACCGAATATCGCAAGATACTTTGATATGGGTGACATTGGCGGACTTATTGCCCCTCGTAAGCTTATCGTTGTAAACGGAAAGCATGACGATATCTTCCCCGACGAGGGTGTAAGGGAAACTATGGATATAATAAAGCCCCTTTATGCTGCCGCAGGTGTTCCCGACAATTGCGCTCTCGTAACCGGCCCTGAAGGACACCGCTTCTACGCAGACGCTTCCTGGCCTCTTGTCCACAAAATGGGTGGAAAGTAATAAAATTGTATAAAAGAAAAAATCGGCCAACCGAAAGGAAAGGTCGATTTTTTTCTTTATTTCCAGAACCAATTTTTCAAATCTTATAATAACCTCGCCGCCGTAAACTCTGATAGCGCCTTCGGCAACGGTGGTGAAGTCCTTGCCGTCTTTTGAGGTCAATACTTCGTACTCTCCTGCGAAAGAGGCAACTATAAGAGTTGAGTCAACATTTTCATAAGCTGTGTCCTCGTAAAATATATGTTAGGGATTTTATACAACTATTTTACCATAGTTGATAAAATAAATCTATAATAAAACCTGCATATATATTTTTTTTACTATATTTTGTTATAACTTTTGCTTTCTGTCTGTGCTATAATTAAA
>JAZTXO010000064.1:0-18639 GCA_045636445.1 Eubacteriales bacterium
CCCGATGCAATTCTTAACATTGTTGACGGTACAAATATTGAAAGAAACCTTTATCTTACGACACAGCTTATTGAACTCGGAATTCCCGTCGTTATTGCAATCAATATGATGGATATTCTCCGCAAACGTGGAGATAAAATAGATATTTCTGCTCTTTCAAAGGCTCTCGGCTGCCGTATAGTCGAAATTTCCGCCCTTAAAAGCGACGGAATTCTTGAAGCGGCAGAACTTGCAATAAAGGCTGCGGAGGACGGAAAATTCGTTCCTTCTCATATCTTCTCCGGCGAGGTAGAGCATACTCTCGCCCATATTGAAGAGGCGGCTGTGCATAATATGCCCTCCGAGGTACAGAGATGGTACGCTATAAAAATCTTCGAGCGTGACCAAAAGGTTATAGAAAAGCTCGAAATCAAACCTTCAACCCTGGCTCATATAGAAAGCGACATCAAGGAGACCGAGCGAATTCTTGACGACGACGCAGAGAGCATTATTACTAACGAAAGATATAATTACATAACAAGAATACTTGACGGAATTTATAAAAGAAAGTCTCAGGGACTTCTTAGCACGTCGGACAAAATAGACAAGGTGGTAACCAACCGCTTCCTTGCTTTGCCTATCTTTGCGGCAATAATGTTCTTGGTTTACTTTATTTCGGTTTCGACTGTTGGCGCTTGGGCTACCGACTTTATGAACGACGGACTTTTTGGCGAAGGATTTTACCTTTCCTCAAAGGGCGAGCAGGCATACTCTCAAGCTCTGGAAGAATACAGCAATCCTGCGTTTACGCTGGTTGAAACCTACGTTGCTCTTTATGAGCAGGAGGGACTTGACATTATCGGCATTGACGAGGTGAAGGCTGCCGTGGAGGACAGAGACGTTGAGGCTCTCGGCGAAGCGCTTGCCGCCTACGGCTACCAAATGCCCCAGGAGTATGACGAGGTTCTCGGAGTGGAGCTTCCTACGCTCGATATATGGTTTGAAGAGTTTATGGAGGGAGCGCCCGAAAAATCCGAATTTAAGAGCTGGGTGAGCGGTGTTCCCGTTCTTGCAGAGCAGGGCCTTGAAAAAATCAACTGCGCTCCTTGGCTTCAAAGCCTTGTTGTTGACGGTATTATCGGAGGTGTGGGAGCTGTACTCGGCTTCGTTCCTCAAATATTCGTTCTCTTTATCTTCCTTGCATTCCTCGAGGCTTGCGGATATATGTCTCGTATCGCCTTCGTTATGGACAGAATTTTCAGAAAGCTCGGTCTTTCCGGAAAGTCCTTTATTCCTATGCTTATCGGCACGGGCTGCTCTGTTCCCGGTATTATGGCAACCCGTACTATCGAGAATTTAAGAGACCGACGAATGACCATAATAACCACCAGCTTTATCCCCTGCGGAGCAAAGCTTCCGGTTATAGCTCTTATCTCGGGAGCAATCTTTAACGACGGCTGGTGGGTAGCTCCTCTTGCTTACTTCATCGGTATTGCGGCAGTAGTTATTTCCGGACTTATTCTTAAGAAAACAAAAATGTTCGCAGGCGACCCCGCCCCCTTCGTTATGGAGCTTCCTGCCTACCATATGCCAACAATTGTTAACATTTTGAGGTCAATGTGGGAGCGTGGATGGTCGTTTATCAAGAAAGCGGGAACGATAATTTTGCTTTCCACAATATTCATTTGGCTTGGCTCAAGCTTCGGATTTAGTGAAGGCAAATTTGTGTTTGACACCGAACTTGCTCTTGAAAATTCCTTGCTCGGCTATCTTGGAATGGCTATCGCTTGGATTTTTGCTCCTCTCGGATTTTCCGGCATCGAAACTGCCGTTGCTACCGTTATGGGACTTCTTGCAAAGGAAGAAATCGTTGCGGTGCTTGGCGTTCTCGACTTTGCACAAATGGGCGGACTTGCGGCTATCTCCTTCCTTGTGTTCAATCTCCTTTGCGCGCCCTGCTTTGCGGCGGTTGGAGCTATAAGAAGAGAAATGAACAGCGGAAAGTGGACTCTCTTTGCCGTAGGATACCAAACAGCCTTGGCTTATGCCGTTTCCCTTTGCATTTACCAGATAGGTATGCTTGTTTCGGGTAATTTAGGTTGGCATATTCTCGGCGGATTGGTTTCTCTCATTATAATAGGCTTTGGCGTTTATCTTATTGCGCGTCCCTATGCCAAGGTTGAAGAAAAGAAGAAAATCCCCGTACTGAAATAATTTTCGGAGGTGCGTATGCTTTTTATAAACTTTATTTCCGAAAATCTTGGTACTATCGCTGTGGGAGCTTCGGTTTTGTGCCTTGTGGCACTTCTCGTTTTGAAGCTCGTCAAAGACAAAAAAGCCGGCAAAAGCGGCTGCTCTTGCGGCTGCTCATCCTGCCCGATGAGTGGGAAATGCCCCTCTGCCTCGGCGAATGAAAAAAATAATTTGTAAAATTATCTTTGTAAAAATTAAAACATTTATTGACAAGTTGGTTAAAGTCTGCTATAATCAAATATACTGGTAAAATATATAATATTTATTAGACTTATTATTTTGCAAGGGAGATTTGTTAATGAATAAGAACACAACTGCTGTTTTTGCCAATTATCAGGCAAGACGAACAAAAAAACAGAAAAGTGCATTTGCCCAGCATATATGCTCTTCTGCGGCTGAATGCGGATTTGCGGCAAACGTTGAAATCACAAAGAATAAGGCTCGCAATATAGTTGTTGGCGACGTTGCGAATGCTTCGGTGGTGTATACTGCTCACTACGACACCGCCTCCGAAACCTTTGTGCCCAGCTTTGTATTTCCTAAAGCCCCCATACTTACTAAACTTTATCAGATTGCTATCGCTTTGGCAATGCTCGTTCCCTCTTTGGTAGGCTACGTGCTTGGCGCTGTTGCTCTGCCTGCGATTTTTGGCGGAATGCCCAAGAGCGTCGGCGCTCTTGTCGGTGTTATACTTGCCGCAGCTGCTTTTGTAGTAGCTATGAGATTCGTTTTGTGCGGAAAGCCTTGTGAAAATACCGCTAACGCAAACACATCGGGTGTTGCTACTCTTCTTGAGATAATGGCAAATCTTCCCGCTGAATACAGAAACAGCGTTGCTTTCGTATTCTTCGACGGACAGGAAAACGGCTGCATCGGCGCTGCTGATTTTGCTAAGAAGCACAAGAAAATCAAGAAAAACAAAACTCTCGTTCTTAACTTCGATTGCGTTGGCGATGGCGATGAATTTGTTGTTGCCACCAAAAAGACAGAAGCTTATAACGAAGCTTTGACCGCTGCTTTTGCATCTAATGATAAAATTACCGCAACCGTTATGAAGGGCGCGAAGAGAATCCCCTCCGATCATAACAAGTTCAAATGCTCCGCAGGTGTAAGTGCCTTTTCCAAGAACGGCAACTCGCTTTCTCTTAAAATCAAGAGCGACGGCAGCGATACCGTTTGCAAGGAAGAAAACGTTGCATTTGCAGCCGAAGCGGCTATTAAACTTGCGAAGTACATATTGAATCCCCAAGCTATAAATTCCGACCTTGAAACCAATGCGCCTGCTGCGCCTAAAGTTGAAGAGCCTAAGGTTGAAGCAGTTGAAGAGCCTAAGGTTGAGGCGGTTGAAAAAAACGAGGAAGAAGCTGTATAAAAATTAATTGTACAGTTAAATAATAAAATATCAAACATAGGAGAAAACAAATGAACAATCTTAAGGGAACAAAAACCGAACAGAATCTTATGACTGCTTTTGCAGGTGAGTCTCAGGCGAGAAATAAGTACACCTACTTTGCATCTGTTGCAAAGAAAGAGGGATATGAGCAGATTGCTGCTATTTTCGAAGAAACCGCAAACAACGAAAAGGAACACGCAAAGCTTTGGTTCAAGGCTCTTGGCGGTCTTGGCGATACTGCAGGTAACCTTCTTGCAGCAGCAGAGGGCGAAAACTACGAGTGGACTGATATGTACGACACCTTTGCAAAGGAAGCAGAGGCAGAGGGCTTCAAGGCTCTTGCTGCACAGTTCAGAATGGTTGCAGCTATCGAGAAGGCTCACGAGGAAAGATACAGAAAGCTTCTCTCTAACGTTGAGATGCAGAAGGTATTCGAAAAGAGCGAGGTTGTTATGTGGGAATGCCGCAACTGCGGTCACCTTGTAATGGGCGCTAAAGCTCCCGGCGCATGCCCCGTATGCGCACATCCCCAGAGCTACTTTGAGGTTAGAAAAGAAAACTACTAATTCGGCGGTTGAATCTTATACACACCCGAACTAAAAACGGTCGCAGATCATTGAGTCTGCGACCGTTTCTTTGTATTCTTTAAATTTTTGAATAGCCGAAGCTATTTACAAGGGCGTCGATTTTCTTGCCTTGGCGGCAGAGAGGACATTCGTGAGAGGGCGATGATGAATAGTCGCCAAGGTCGCCGGTGTCGAATACCGATTGCACCGGATAACCCATACATTCGTGAACTGTTGCGAATATGGAAGAAATTCCCGCCACAGTACCGCCGTAATACTGTATAGCTTCAATGGCAGATTTTGCGGTGTAGCCGGTGGTCACCGAAGCTGCAAGAATAAGCACGTTTTTGCCCGATATAGCAGGGATTGTGTTGTCACGGAAAATAAGTTGGCTTCCCGTTGTGTGTTCGGGGGTTATTACGTAGATGGTTTGATGTGCGTTAAGGTTCATAAAATTACCTGCGGTAAGTGCATCCGCAAGGCAAGTGCCGATAACCTGAGTGCCGTCAAGGCAAAGAACCGTGTCAACTATGGTGTTGTGGCTGTAATGACGCACAAGTGCTTCCGCAACAGCCTTGGCCTCGGAAAGTCGGGTTTTTTGCGAGGTTACGTCAATGTAATAGTTAATATGGCTGTGGTTTGTTGCGAAATGTCCGGGGGAGACTCTCAAGAAGAGGTTTGCGTTCTTGGTTTTGATTTTGTAGGTGTTGTTAGTTGGCATAAAAATCCCCTTTTTCTTTATTATATCATATTAAAAACGCCCCTGTCAATTGACGGGGGCGTAGGAATTATATGAAAAATTTCGTAAAAAATATCCAAAAATTATGCTTATTTGAGCATTGGAGCAAAGCTTTCGTAAATACTTCTGTGCTCGTCGTTGGTATTAAGGTCAATGTCCTCCGCGGAGCTTATGACTTCCTCGGTGGTTTTTCCGAGAATAGTTGCTATCCAGGCGGGATTCTTCACCGCATAGTTATGAATTGCCCACTCGTCAAGATAGTAATCAATATCGTCTAAAGAAAGACCTGCCGAAATACCGTCTGCGCTTGTTATGATATGCTCAAGGATTTTACGCTGTGATTCTTCGGTGGTGTACTGACTTGAGTTGTAAATCTTAATAACCGGCGCGCTGACTCCGGTGGAAGTGTTGGTGTGAGTTTTGAGCCTGTAGTTTACTGCGCCATCAACAAGATCCTCGTTGCTTTCAGCATAGTGGTAAACCGAATTAAGAGCAGCTTTGTTTTCTTCAATTATAGATATATATCTCATAAAGTCGCTGCGGGTGAGAAGCGGAATAGTGCTTGTTCCAAAGGCGCTCATCATATTACCGATAGTACCGGTGGTACAAATAACGGTTGCGTTTACGTCGCCCTCCTTGGTGTTTCTGATAGCTACGGGCATATTTTGGCTTGTAAAGGAAGAGCTTCTTACAGTATAGGAGAATGAGCCGTCCTCGCACATAAACTTGCCCTGCTTTGCGGCGGTTGCTTCAATAAGAGCAGGAGCGTCGGCAGCAAGCTTTGCGCGAATGTTTGTGATAATCTCGTTAGATTCAGCCGGGGGTTTATGATTTTTTACGTTGCTGATAACGTTACAGATAGTGAACCAGGAGTTGTAAACCCAGCAAACGGTCGAGCCGTAGTAGTCGTCCTTCATCGTAATGGTTTTCATTGCCGTTTCGGCAGCTGCAACCGGGTAGGGAAGAGCGCGGTCAAATCCCTCGTAAGCAGCCGAAATTTTCATAAGACCGTTAAGTCCTTCATAGTCGGCAACACCCTTCCAAGTTCCGGTCACAGGGTCGCATTTTGCGTCGAAATGCTTAATAAGCATATCAACCAAAGAGTAATCTGCGCCGTTCTTTTGCAGGTAAGCGTCTCTCGCCTTGATCTGATCCACCTGCGAAGCAATCTGATTTCCTACCCAATAGGAATCGCCGTTTATGTCAAGGCCGTCAAGATAATCTTGGAAAGCATCGGCATCTTCAAGATGCGACGGAACGGCTACCGCTGTCATAACAACGCTTGATACGGCAGAAACGACAGAGGTGTTAATAGGCATAGTGAGCTTTGATACCGATTCAACCTTGCTTCCGTTCCAGAGAAGTCCGTCGCCTTCAACACCGGAGGGAGTATCGTAGGTTGGCTTTGCTCCGAGCAACTCAAGAGTGCTTAAGCCCTTGGACAAGTCTCTCGCTCTTCTGGCAAGGCTGTCGTCAACCATTTTCTTTGTCCATTGAGGATGATAGAAATATCCGTTAGGGTCTTGTCTTTGCTTTATGAACCTTATAATCGAAAGACGCATCCAGTCGGGAAGAGCAGCAGAAAGACTGCTATATCCGTGTGTCATACCTGCGCTTGAAATAAAGCCGGTTGCTTGAGAGGTGGTCTCAATATCGGGAAGAAGAAGGTAATATTGACCGGAGCCGGTGGGATATTCCACCTTTTCGTTATCTCTTGCGGAGTTTGAGTAGTAGAAGCCTCCGGTTGCGGGGTCGAAAAGATTTGCAAACCAATCAACGAGCTTATCCGAATAAAGCTCGGAATACATTTTCTTAAGAGCGTCGGCAGCTTCCTTGCCAAACTTTGTTTCGAAGGCTGCCCAAGCGGTGTCAAGTCTGTTTTTGTCAAGCTCTTCTTGATGAGTGGTTATATCAACACTTGCAGCTCGGAAAATTCCCGCATTTACGTTTATGGGAGTATCGTCCTTAACGAAAAGGTCAACGAACATATCTATTGCAAGATTTATAACGAAGTTTTCGTAACCCGGAATTCTGTCGTAAACTATGGCTATGGAGTTTCCGAGAGAGTATATTCCGTATCTTGCAATCATATCGTTTTCTCTTTCCTGATTTGCAAGAGCCTCGTATCCGAGAACGGCTACCTCACGGTTACAAACACCGATAACAAGCTCGTTAGGTCTTTGCTCGTAAATGTCGGTCATAGTACGGCTGGGTACACCCGTTGCCATATCCACAAGATAGGAAATGGAGCTTAAATCGGTAGAAGCGTCAGAAGTAACGATATATACAGTCTCGCCAACGTCAAAGCTCACCTCGTCATTGATATACTCGCCTGCGGGTTTGTTCTGGTCCTCGGACGGTGCGTCGGGAGTGTTTTCACCGTCGCCGTTTTCCTTATCGCCGTTTGTGTCACTGTTGGTATCTCCGCCTGAAGTGCCGTTATTAGCACTTGAATCGTTACCGGATGGCACGATGCCGGGTACTGAAACGTTTATTTCGCAGGAGGTGAAAATAACGCATAAAAGCAAAAGCAATGCTATAATCCTTGTTTTTTTCATAAAAATACCGCCTTTATATGACTTGCTTCATTAATTTATATATATAATTTATTTTAGCACACCTGCTTCGATTTGTCAATGGTAAAGGATTTTTGCTTCTTATTTAGGTGTAAATGCTGGACAAAATCGACTTTTTGTGTTAAAATAAATAAAATAAGTTTTATTTGGAGTGAATATGGAATTTTTAGAGCTTTGTAAAACAAGAGAATCCTGCCGTAGCTACGACCCCGAGCGTCTTATTGACGGTGAAATCTTGAATAAAATTCTCGAATGCGCAAGACTTTCCCCCTCGGCTTGTAACGGTCAGCCTTATCATATAACCGTTTGTACCGGAGAGAATGCAAAGGTCGTTGCAAAGGCAACTCAAGGTATGGGAATGAACAGATTTGCAACCGATTCGCCAACTTTAGTTGTCATTTCCGAAGAAAAATACGTAAAAACCGCTGCTCTCGGCTCTAAAGTCAAGGGTATAGATTACCGTTCAATCGACATCGGAATACTTGCGGCTCACCTTACTCTTGCGGCGGCAGAGCTTGGCGTTGAGAGCTGTATTCTCGGTTGGCTTGATTCAAAGGATATAGAAAAAGCTTTGGAGCTTTCGGGAAGGGTGCATCTTGTTATCACTCTCGGTTATCCTAAAGAGGACGTTGCCAGAAGAGAAAAAAAGAGAAAGAGCATAGAAGAGCTTGTAAGCTTTAAATAATTTTTTTATTTTGTTGAAAAATCAACATACTTTTGTTTTAAAAAAGGATATAATAAAAACGTAAAAAAGAACTTTGCAAAGAGGTAAAAAAATGATAGTTTCTGACAATATATATTATATAGGAGTGAATGACAAGGAAATCGACCTTTTTGAGGGGCATTACATTGTTCCGAACGGAATGGCTTACAACTCCTATCTTATAGTTGATGAAAAGTGCGCGGTAATGGACTCGGTAGATAAGAATTTTGGCGAGGAGTGGCTTGAAAATATAGCGAAAATTCTCGGTGATAAATCTCCCGACTATCTTATAGTGCAGCACATGGAGCCCGACCATTCTGCAAATATTGATAAATTTGCAGAAAAATATCCGAATGCAACGATTGTTTCTTCAAGCAAGGCGTTCGGTATGATGAAAAACTTCTTTGACACCGACTATGCCGACAGAAGAATTGTTGTAGGCGACGGTGACAGCCTTTCTCTCGGTAAGCATACTCTTCGTTTTACCGCAACTCCAATGGTGCATTGGCCCGAGGTTATAATGACCTTTGAGGAAAGCGAGGGAATTCTCTTCTCGGCTGACGCATTCGGCAAGTTCGGCGCTCTTGACGTGGAAGAGGAATGGGCGTGCGAGGCAAGAAGATATTACATCGGTATCGTCGGAAAATACGGTGTTCAGGTGCAGGCGGCGCTTAAAAAGCTCTCCGGCTTGAATATTAAAATCATCTGTCCTCTTCACGGCCCGGTTCTTTCGGAAAATCTCGGATATTACATCGGTCTTTACGACACCTGGTCAAGCTATCGCCCCGAGGAAGCTGGAGTAGCCGTTTGCTACGCTTCGGTTTACGGCAATACGGAAAAGGCGGCTCTTTATCTTGCGGACAAGCTTGAAAAAATGGGCGTTAAGGTAGCGGTAAGCGACCTTGCAAGATGCGATATGGCGGAAGCGGTTGAGGACGCATTCAGATATTCTGCAATAGTTCTTGCTTCCACAACCTACAACGGCGACGTTTTCCCTCCTATGCGTGAATTTCTTGCAAGTCTTGCCGAAAGAGGCTACAAAAACCGCGCGGCAGGCATTATCGAAAACGGAAGCTGGGCGCCTATGGCAGCAAAGGTGATTACAAACAAGCTTTCGGAAATGAAGGATATAAAAATTGCGGAAAACACGGTGAAAATCCTTTCCGCACCGAAAAAAGAAACCTACGAAGCCCTTGACGCTCTTGCGACAGAGTTAAAAGAGCTTTCGAAAATAAATTAAACAAAAACCGCCCGAAAAAGGCGGAAAGGAGAAATATTATGGCAAAAATTTTGACAAGCGCTGATTTTGATTCGTCGATTGCAGGTGTTGAACGCGCTCTTATTGACTTTTACGCAGATTGGTGCGGCCCCTGCCGCATGATAGCTCCCACTATTGAGGCAATTGCAGAGGAGAGAGCAGACGTTTTTGTTGCAAAGGTAAACGTTGACAACTCCCCCGAACTTGCAATCCGCTATGGAATTTCGAGTATTCCCACAATGCTCGTTTTCAAAAACGGAGAGCTTACCTCAAAAATCGTCGGACTTCGCTCCAAAGGCCAGCTTCTTGAAGAGATAGACGGTTAAAGTTAGAGCAACGAGGGGCGGTTAAAGTTAGAGTAACGAGTGGCGGCTTTTCGTGAAGAAGCATTAGTCGTTTTGGCTCAAAACGACTGGCAAAAGCTTCAATCGGGAAGTGCTTTCGGGCTTTTCTTGTCTAATCGCCATTTGGAGCAACACATCGCAAATATCATACGAAAATCAAAAAGCCTTCTCCAAACGGGGAAGGCTTTCTTTCTCTTTATAGGTGTTTTTTCTGCCAGGCTGGCTTCTTTTTCGGCGCGTGGGATTTCTTTACCGCAGGGGTGGGGGCAGGGGCTTGAACAGGCTGTTTTTCTTCCTTTGGAACTGCCTTTTTTGCGGGAGCTTTCAGCCTTGGGAGACTGGATTTCTTTGATTTCAGCTTTGTTTTAGACGCATTTTCTTTGTTTTTTACTATAAAACTGTCAAGAATCTCCTTTGCGGCGGCAGACCTTGCTTCCTGCTTGCTTCTGCCCTTGCCGACAGCCGATTTGCCCATAGCTCTGCATTCGATTGCAAATTCGGGCGCGTCAATCTTCGAATTTTCGGTTTCTCCAAGGTCACGCCATTCGGGAGATGCCTTTTTCTCTTTTGCACACATCTCGCGGAGCTTTATTTGGAAATCTACCGACGGAGCTTTGCTGTCCTCATCCTCTTTCACAAGGAGCGAAAGGGCAGCCTTTGCAGCCTCCGCATCGGCAAGTTTTTGGTTTTTGCCCTCGCCTATGCCGCAGAGTCTGTCGCCAATATAGCAGGCGCGCTTGTAGCTCTTTTTGTGGTCGGGACCGGATTCGGAGACGGTCTTGTATATGGGCGGTGGAAGTCTGCGTTTTTTGTCTGCACACCATTCCTGAAGCGAGTTTTTGAAGCTCTGTATCGGTGGCTCGGCTTCTCCTTGGTAGGCGGTGACGTCAAGCATTTTCGACACCGAGGAAATTACCGTTCTGATGTTCATTCCGCAGTCGATGTATATTGCGCCTATAATGCTCTCGAAAAGGTCTTCCATAACCGACGGCTCGTTTGCAATGCCGGTTTTTTCATCGCCAACGCTCATAATAAGGTACTTTTGAAGTCCCAAAGCCGCCGTGCTCTTGGAAAGATTACGCTTGTCGCTGAGCTTTGAACGCAGATTTGAAAAATCACCCTCTCGCCAATCGGTTTTAATGCCGTGGCGGTAGCGTGTGGTCTTTTTTTCAAGCAGAACCGTAATTATTGCGGTGGAAAGAACACTGTCGCCAAAAAATTCAAGAACCTCGCTGGACATATAGTCTTCATTTCGTCTTTCGTTACAGAAGCTTTCTCGTGTGAACGCCTGCATCAGAAGGCTTTTGTCCTTGAAGGTGTAATTTATCTTTTTTTCGATTTCGGGAATATGGTCGTTAAAATGCATAAATGCTTCCTTTTGATACAAAATTAAGATATATATATAAGTTTACCATTTTTGCACTCCTTTGTCAAGATTGTTTGCATCTATACAAGGCATCTGTTATCGACAAAAAGACAAGCTTTTTTCACAAATCAAAAAAACTTTTAAAAAACTATTGACTTTTGCATTTTGTTGTGATATAATGCTTAAGCACGAGTTGAAAAACTTGTAAAGCGGCGGATTAGCTCAGTTGGCTAGAGCGTCCGGTTCATACCCGGCAGGTCGTTGGTTCAAATCCGACATCCGCTACCATATCCGCTGTTTTTTAGCGGATATACCCGGCCCGTTGGTCAAGCGGTTAAGACACGGCCCTTTCACGGCTGTAACATGGGTTCGATCCCCGTACGGGTCACCACAGAATGAAGCACTCCAAAAGGAGTGCTTTTTTCATTCTGTGACGACCCGTACGAGGAATCTCACCCGGCGACGAATGTCGCTGGGTTCGAATCGCAGCCTCGTCCTCTCCCGCGGAGAGCTTGAAAGACGAGGCTGATTCCCGTATGAGCACCACGAAAGTGGTGTCTTTTTCTATTCTGGCGACCCGTACCCTCATCGACCCAGCACCTAGCGTAGAGCACGACGGTGCACGGGTTCGAAACATTGCTCTGTCCTCTCCTGCGGTGTGCTTACATGGTGGGGTGAATTATGGCTTCATCGACTTTTATTGATTTGTAATCGGTGTGAAATTCCTATTTATTCTTACAGAATTTGACAAATAATATTATCTGTATTCTAAAATTGGCAAATTTCGTAAATATCTATTGATATTTTTATTGTGTTGTGGTATAATAAATTAAAGAATTTTGCGCTAAAAATACGATTTTTCAGAGGTGAAAATGAGAATATTCAATCTATTTCTTTTGATTTTCGTTTGTGTGTGCCTGTGTTTTTCTATGAGTTCCTGCGATGCTTATAATAAAGATACAGACAATGATATATCCGATAGCGATAACGCAGACAAAGAAGATAATACCGAAAAAGATCCTGCGCCTTCTCAAAAGATAGAAGAAAGTTATATGATTACATATAATGCAACTATGGTTGAAAACAATTCTATTGGCGAGGATTGGAGCTTTGGAGTAAAGTTTGGTTCCGAAGAGCTTGAATTGGGAGAAATAGTTACAATTGATGAAGAAGAAACTCCGCTTTTTGTTATTTTTGTAAATGAATACGATGCCGGTAATAGCGATTATACTGAAATGTCGGTTGAGTTTGAAGGCTTGGAGTTAGATGAAGAAGAAACCCAAGTGATGACTGTTGTTGTGACAGAAAACGACGGAAGGTTTAGCGGAAATATTGCGGTGTGGGAATTCAGCATTACTTGCAAACGTGTTTTAGCAGAACAGTGATATTGTGAAAAAAATGGGTGATTTGCAAATAAAAGTTTGCAAAATCACCCGTTTCGCTATATTTTTACGTAGATTTAAAGTTGAACTAATAGGCGTGATGAAAATGGCGAGACGACCTACAAAATCATTCCTCACAGGAAATACGCCTTTTAGATTATTTAATATTTTCGGAATACTAAAATATGTGAAAGAAAAAGATTGAACAAAAACCTTGACAAATAGAGTTAATTGTGATATACTACATTAGTAAATGAGGGAGTAGTGTGCGCACTGCGTAGTCAAGTCAACATCCTGGCTTTTCGGCCTGGCTTGCTTTAATTCACGAGACTCATGTATGACTGGCTTGGGTTATACATGGGATTTTATTTTCTGTATAGCCTTGGGGCTATACTTTTTTATTTTTGGGAGCGTGTATGCTTACATTGATTTTTAACAGCCTGATTCTCGGGTGCGGACTCGCTATGGACGCTTTTTCTGTGTCTTTGGCAAACGGTCTTGACGACCCTTGTATGAGAAGAAGAAAAATGTACGGTGTTGCAACGATATTCGGCCTTTTTCAGGGCGTTATGCCTTTTATAGGCTGGGTGTTTGTTCATACACTTGCTGAAATTTTCACGGTGTTTCAAAAGTTCATTCCCTGGATAGCTCTTGCGCTTCTTTCTTTTATCGGAGGAAAGATGCTCTTCGAGGGCGTTTCCGAAATGCGTGAAAAAAGCGCAGAAACTAAAGTCGCGTGTACTCCTAAACAACTATCTTTTGGAGCGCTTATCGTGCAGGGAATAGCAACGTCCATAGATGCTTTGTCGGTTGGCTTTACAATTTCTGAATATAATGTGATAGAAGCCTTTTTCTCGGCACTTATAATCGCTGCTGTAACCTTTGCTATATGCCTTGTAGGTGTTATAATAGGCCGTAGATTCGGAACAGCTCTTGCAGGTAAGTCTGCAGTATTCGGTGGAGTTATTCTTATCGCTATCGGCTTGGAAATATTCATTACGTCGTTATTTTAATGTAAGTAATATATAATATAAGGAGAAAAATATGTTTTCATTTATTCCCAACGAGTATTTTCTTTTAGCATTTGGTTTTCTTTTGCTCATAAAGGGCGGTGACTGGTTCGTTGATGCAGCTACCTCTATTGCAAAAAGATTCCATCTTCCCGAGCTTCTTATAGGAGCTACGGTAGTGTCCATCGGAACGACTCTCCCTGAGGTCATGACTTCTGCAATCGGCGCAGCTTCCGGAAGCGGAGCAATCGCTTACGGTAACGCTATCGGTTCTATTATCTGCAATACTTCGCTTATTGCTGCTATTACAATTACAATAAAACCGGCAAAAGCGGATAAAAAGGCTCTTATATTCCCGGTTTGCTTCTTCTTTGGAGCTATGGCATTATATTCCACCTTTGCTTATGCCTTTGGAAAATTCGAGCTTTGGATGGGTATACTTCTTCTCTGCGGATTTGTTGCTTACATGATAATCAACGTAATAAATATGAAGAAAAATCCTTCCGAAGAAGTTTCCGAGGAACATATAGAAGAGTGCGAACTTCCCGCTGCCAATGGCAAAGCTGGGTTGGTGAAGGACATTTTAGTGCTTGTTGGTTCGGCTCTCGTAATCGCATTGGGAGCAGATCTTCTTGTTGAAAACGCAACCGAAATAGCACACGCTCTTAACATTCCCGAAACTATCATCTCTCTTACAATAGTTGCTCTCGGTACTAGCCTTCCTGAGCTTGTAACTGCGATAACTGCTCTTATGAAGGGACACGGAGCACTTTCTCTCGGTAACATCATTGGCGCAAACATTTTCAACCTTGTCCTCGTTTCCGGCGCGGCAATTACCATCAATCCTTTCGACGTTCCTAATGAAGCAACCTTCCTTGGCAACAACGCTTCTTTGATCTTCGATATTCCTCTTGTGTTTGCTGTAATGGGCATTATGACTATTCCTACACTATTCAGAGGAAAGCTTTCAAGATGGCAGGGACTTTTGCTTCTCACTCTTTACTCTTTGTATTGCGTTCTCCAGTTTGCTATACTTCCTAATTTTGCATAAAAGAAAAAAGCGGCAGAAATTCTGCCGCTTTTGTTATAAAGAAAACGCCTGCGGATTTCCGCAGGCGTTAAATTTTTATTATTAGTCAGCGCCCTTAACCAATGCGTAATTGAAGGGATAATCATTATCCACAACGTTGTTTTCCATCGGGTAAAGGTGAGCAAGATCTCTGAAGTGAAGAATGTCTCTACGCCAGAGATATGCGGTGTTAGGCTCTACGTAGAATACGTATCTGCCGCCCTTTGCAAAGACAATGAGCTTAGCACGGAAGAACACGCCTCTGATTTCAACACCGGTAACTTCTTTAAGCTGAACAAGGAAGTTTCTGTAGTTCTTGATTCTCTTCTTCTTGTCGTGACAGCTGCTATCATAGAACTCAAGAGTTGCATGAGTAAGGAACAGACGACCGAATCTGGGTTCTACAATCCAGGGGAAGTCTCTGTGCTCCTGCTCGGAGTTGAAGTTGATGATAGTAACACGTCCCTCGCAAACTATAGCACCTCTTGCGCCGCCTCTTTCGTGCTGGATACGAGCACGGATACGCTTGAAGTCGTCGTAGGACTTCTTGTCAATGTAGAGGAAGGACTGCCAGATGAAGAATGCGATGAGAACACCTAAAACGATACCGAGAACAACACCCATAACGATTGTCATAGGATTGAACTTGATGGTGTAGTCAATGGTGAGTGTATCTATGTGGTTGTCATCGGAAATTACGAGATCGATCTTGTAATTTCCAAGCTTGTCAACACCGGTGGTGTGATTAGATCCGATAAGGAAATCAACTACTACGTCGCCTTGAGGCTGGTAACCGTTGTTGAAGTTGTAAGAGTAAGTGGGAAGATTGATCTTTCCGTCTTTCTGAATGGACTGCTGTGAAGCTGCATTGATTGTAATGTTATTGCCGAAGGAAGCCTTGTTGATGGTTATTCTTCCGGGAACTGTTATTCCTTCATAATTATCAGTTGCGCTAATAACAATGTCAACTGTATGAACACCTGCGTTCATTGCTTTTGCGGAAGTAACTTTAACAGCATTCTTCAATGCGGTAACATCGCTTTCGGGAACGTTTTTAAAGCTTACGTTGTTCTTGGGGATGCTAATGTAGCTTCCTGTATAGGTTTCGGTAACTCCGGATACGACAACGTCGGATGCGGTCAACGCAGCCTTTTTAACGGTGAAGTCCTTTATAATCTCCTTATCGAAGATATAGTCGTCAAAAGAACCGTTCTTGTAATCGAAATTAACAATCAGTTTGTATTTGCCGGCATTGACAACATTGCCAACGGTGAGACCGTACTCATAATCTCCGTTCTTCGTTGCTTTTGCATATTCGTATTCAACGTAAATGCTATCGGGCAATACGTTAGATGCGATTTTGAAAACAGTTTCCGAGGGAGCTTTACCGTTGTAGGTAAGGTTGATAGTCTGATTTTTGTAAGTATTGATTACCGAAGTGATGTCTTTCTTATTAATTGTAAGAGTTGCGCCAAAGTTTGCTGAAGCACCGGTAACATAGTTGTAGTGGTCGAAGCTTGCGGTTACCCAATATGTACCTGCGTGAATAGCTTTGTTATCCTCGGCAGCTACTTCAACACCCTCGTAGTTATAAACCACTTTGTTCTCGCTTATGAAAGTCTTAAGTTCCTGAGGGAAATTGGAGGGAAGTTTTGTTTGATCAATAACAATCGAATGAACTGTATTGTCGTCAATGAATGTACATGCAGTTGCTCTTTTATTCTTCTTCAAGCATTCCGAGCATGCAGTTGTGAAAGTCAACTCGTTTACAGGGAAAGGAGCTCTCTTGATTTCGAACTCTGCAATGTTTTCAGGCTGGTTGAATTCTGCTTTGAAAGTGTTTGCAGTTCCCTTGATGGTCAAGGTAACGCGGTAAATACCAGCATCCTTAACAGAGGATACCGTTTTGTAGCCGTTAAAATCAGCTCTTTTAAGCTCGATTTTGAAGTCTAAGTCGTTAGATGTAAGACCGTAAGGAAGCTCCTTCTCAACACCAAGAGTAAAGGGATTGCCTGTATATACAGTTCCGTTAGCGGGGTGAGTAATTTCGGGGAAGGAGGGGGTAGCCTTGGAAATAGTGAGAGTGATTTTACCGTCGTAAATCTGCATGGGGTACTTAAGATCCGAACCTTCAATTACAGCGTAAGGATATATGTAATAAGTACCTGCATTAACCGGCCAACCGTTTGCGTCAACGTCAAGCTCGACATTGGGCTTTGCGCTATTAACGTAAGAATATTTAACCTTAAGACCTGCGGGAGGTGTAAGCTGGTTGGTTTGAAGAAGCGGGCTGTCCCAATTGGGAATAACCTTTGCATCGCCGTCATATACGAAAGAATACGATCTGTCAAAGGTAATTATGTAATTGCGCCAAAGATCTACGCATTCATCAACACTTGCATCAGCTGCAAGGGAGAATACAACCTCCTCCTCGGGGAGAATTACCGCTGCTTCGGCATCATCGCCTTCACCGCCGAACAAAGCGGAAAGAGGACCGGTTTTTGCGGCTTCAAATATTACATCCCTGAATCCGAATAAAAGACCCAAAACAGCTCCTATGAGAATTGAACAAACGAGCGTAAGCGCCAATATACCTCTGAATTTTGCTTTGTGATCCACGTCCGGATAGAACGGAATACTTTGCATATTACGACTTTCATAAGAAACCGTAGTTTGCGCAAATCTATCCTGTTGTGCAATGGAAGAGGATGTGAAATTTACGTTTGGCATATTAAAAAACCTTCCTTAAGAATAGTTGATATTTACAGTGTTAGACAATATATCACGATAATTATAACACACCGAGGTCTGTTTGTCAATATATGAAATGTTATTTTATTTAAATAAATTATTAAATTAACTTTATAAAGGATGATGCCTTGTTTCTCACCGGAACTTGCAATTTTGCAGATAAGCATCTTATATGAACATAAAAGCAGAGTTTTCTCGGCGAAATGATGCGAAAAAATGTAACATTTATCAATGTTTCCTTTGAAGCAAAAAAGCAAAATATGCCGCAAATCCCAAAATAAGCAAAATAATGTTTACAATTTTGCGCATTTTTTCAACAAATAATATGATTATCAAAACTCGCAAATCACTTATGACGCGGCATAATTACTTGCAATTGCTTTGTATCACAACTTGCCTAGAGACGATCATAACTGCGATAAAACGCAAAGATGCGACCCCTTGCGGAGTCGCATCTTGATATTGTTCAGTGTTTTATTACTTAAGCGTTATTACTTAAGTGCAGCCTGTGCAGCAGCAAGACGTGCGATCGGAACTCTGAAGGGAGAGCAGGATACGTAGTCAAGGCCGATCTTGTGGCAAAACTCTACGGATGTGGGGTCACCACCGTGTTCACCGCAAATACCAACGTGAAGCTTCTCGTTAACGGGTCTACCAAGGGTTACTGCCATGTTCATAAGCTTACCAACACCGGTGGTGTCAAGCTTAGCGAAGGGATCGTTCTCGAAGATCTACGCATCGTAGTAAGCACCGAGGAACTTGCCGGCGTCGTCTCTGGAGAAGCCGTAGGTCATCTGAGTAAGGTCGTTAGTACCGAAGCAGAAGAAGTCAGCGTTAGCTGCAATCTCATCAGCGGTAAGACATGCTCTGGGGATCTCGATCATAGTACCAACTTCGTAGTGGAGGTTAGCACCTGCAGCAGCGATTTCAGCGTCAGCAGTCTCAACAACTACTTTCTTAACGTACTTAAGCTCCTTAACGTCGCCTACAAGGGGAATCATGATCTCGGGAACTACGTTCCAGTCAGCATGCTTCTTCTGAACGTTGATAGCTGCTCTGATAACTGCCTTGGTCTGCATTGCTGCGATTTCGGGATAGGTTACTGCAAGACGGCATCCACGGTGACCCATCATGGGGTTGAACTCGTGGAGAGAAGAAATGATAGCCTTGATGTCCTCAACAGACTTGTTCTGTGCCTTTGCAAGGAGAGCGATGTCCTCCTCAGTGGTAGGAACGAACACGTGGAGAGG
>JAZTXO010000065.1:0-12159 GCA_045636445.1 Eubacteriales bacterium
AGCGCGTTCACGACTCTGCCGATAAGATTTTCACCTACGGGAACGGATACGACTCTGCCCGTACGCTTAACAAGGCTGCCCTCGGTAATACCGACGTCGTTACCGAGAAGAACCACGCTTATGTGGCTTTCCTCAAGGTTAAGAGCCATACCGTAACTGCCGTTGGTAAACTCAAGCAGCTCGTTTGCCTTGCACTTATCAATGCCGTGAACCTTTGCGATACCGTCACCAACCGAGATAACGTAGCCGACCTCATCCTGTTCGGTCTTCTTAGAGTAGTTTCTTATCTGCTCTTTAATTATCTTGCTGATATCATCTAATTTAGATTGCATCTTTTTCTTCTTTCCTCCGCTGAAAATGCGGAAAAATTCTTAAATTACGGCTGCAGTAAGAGCCTGCTCAAACTTGTCGAGTCTGGTCTTTACCGATCCGTCAAGCTGCACGCCGCCATAGCGAAGCACAACTCCGCCTAAGGTGCTTTTGTCAATTGTGTTTTTTATAATAACCTTTTTGCCGGTAATGCCTTCAAGTTTTTTGACCATCACAGCAGTTTGCTCCTCGGTAAGAGGAATAGCAGTAACAGCCTCTGCGTGAATAATCCCCCTGCTTTCACAGAAGAGTAATGAAAACTCCTCTTTAAGCTTGGGAATAATTCTTACAGACCTTGATTCGGCAAGTATTTTCACCAGGTTGAGAAGATTTTGCTCAAAGGAGCAAAAAGCCTCGTCAATAAGCTTAAGTCTTTCTTCTTTTGACAGGGCGGGAGTGTCAAGAAGCTTTGAATATTCGGGGTTCTCCGCCATAAGCGCAGAGAGCATATCCAGCTCGGAGAGCATTTTTTCGCTTACTCCCTCTTCCTCCGAGAGAAGAAAGAGCGCCTTTGCATATTCCTTTGCTCCCGTCATGCCTCATCACCCATATTGTTTATAAAATCGTCAATAAGGTCTTTGTGCTCGTCAGCCTTAACGTCACGCTCGATAACTGCCGACGCTATACTGATAGCAACCTCGGTAACCTCATTTTTAACCTGGTTGATTGCATTTTTCTTTTCAAGCTCGATTTGCGCTTCGGCTCTTTCAAGAGTGCGGGCAGCCTCCTCATTTGCTTTACGAAGTATTTCTTCCTCGCGAAGCTGAGCTGAGCGCTGGGCATTCTTCAAAATTGCTTCGCTTTCCTCGTTTGCCTCGGAAAGCTTTTTCTCATACTCGTTTTTCATGTTCTCCGCATCGGCGCGAGAAGCCTCGGCATCGGAGTACATACCGTCAATTTCCTCTTGTCTTGAATCAATCATTTTCTTCAAGGGCTTGAAGGCAAGCTTTTTTAGAAAGAGGTAAAGTATAAGAAGGTTAAGCCAAGCGAAGAGCATCGTCCAGGGATTTACACCGACGAAAGCCTCAAATTTTTGTAAAAACCACTGATATTCCACGTTACAGTCCTTCCTTCTTGTTTCTTGCTAATCAAAGTAAAATTACAAGAACATAAGAAGAAGCGAAACAACGAGCGAGTAAATACCCGTAGTCTCGGTGATAGCACAACCAAGAATCATGTTGGTACGAAGGTTACCTGCCATTTCGGGCTGACGAGCCATAGCCTCAAGAGCCTTACCTACTGCGTTACCCTCACCGATAGCGGGGCCTATTGCACCAAGTCCCATACAAAGTCCTGCGCCGAGCATTTTTGCTGCCTGAACCAATTCCATTTTTAATTCCTCCTAGAATTTTATTTATTTTTTTATTTTTTATTTTTGATAATCAAATTTATTTTCTTTATTTTTCGGAAGCTTTTGCCGAAGTTAATCTTTACTTTTGCTAGGCAATTCTTCCGGCGGCCGCTGTGAAGCTCAAAAAATCTTAAGCTTTCGGAACCGACTTGTCGGCTCGCCCTGCCTTATGGGCGAGGGAAAGCTTTTTCCGCCGTTAATCTTTGTTTTTGCTAGGCAATTCTTCCGGCGGCGGGCATGCTCCACCCACATAAACCATGGTCAAAAGCGAGAATACAAGCGCCTGAACAAATCCCGAGAAGAGGTCGAAGTAGATAGAAAGGAATGCCGGAATACCTACCTGAAGGAAGGGAATCTCGGAAATCACATCCGGAAGCCAAACGAACAAAGTCTGTGACAGTCCTGCAAGAGCTGCATAGATAAGAGCTGTCAAAACACCACCTCCGGCAACGTTACCGAAATGACGGAAGGCGAGGGAAATAGGCTGTGCAATTTCAGAGACGATATTCATAGGCGTCATAACCACGATAGGCTCGGTAAAGCCCTTTAACCAGGATTTGAAGCCGAAGTTTTTTATGTTGTTGTACCAAACCATTCCGGTAGTGACCAAAGCCCAAGCCAAGGTTACCGAAAGGTCGCTTGTCGCAGAGGGAATAAGCTGCGTCATTCCGATAAGCGTTCCTAAAATAGAGGAGAGGAAAAGAGTTCCGATGTAGGGGGCAAACTTTGCGTTGTGCTTACCCATTGTATCCTCTACAAGTCCGTAGAGCATATTAACGAGCTTTTCAATGACGACCTGAACTCTTCCGGGTCGCTTTTCAAGCTTTCTTGTAAGAGCAAAGGCAAGGATAATCAAAATAATCGTAACCGCAAAAAGCGAAACTGTGGTTACGGTAAGAATGTTGCCAAGTTCCAAAATAGGAATATTTTTTGAAATTTCTTGCAGGGCAGGGATTCCAAAAATTACTCTTGAACCGTTGGGAGAGATAAGAGCTCCGTCATCCTCCTTAACGGGAATTTTATCATAAAGAGCAAAAACCAAAAGGCAAAGCAAACTAATAACCGTAAGGACGGCAAAAATTATTGAAAGCCTTGTGAGTATTTTCTTTTTCTTCATTTTTCTGCCTTTCCTTTGATTATTTCGGTTGCGTATATGATAGGTCTGAATGCCAACATAGGTATCGCTGTGCAGATGGGATTAAACACCTTCAAAAAAACAAATGCAATAACAAGCGTAAGAAGCATTGTGACCGTCCTTACAATATAGGAGGTTTTTATTTTGTTTTGTATTGCCATAGAGTTTTCGTCGGTAAACTTTTCAGCTTCTTCGTCGGTCATTTCCTTGCTTCCGCGGACTTCAAGATAGCTGTCTACGGCACGGTTTACCGAAATTGTAAGGAAAAGAAAGTTTCCGATTATAACAACAGCACCGAGAAGTGCTCCGAGTATTGCGGAAAAATCAAAAACGTACTCGGTGAAAAGCGAAACGATAAACGCTCCGAGAACTGTCAGCGCCGCAACAAGAATTTCTCCAACTGCGAGAAATACGACTTCTTGATATTTAGAGTTTTTCTTCATTATTATTACCCGTTCTATCCTTGTTTTTGCTTTCTTTTCTTTCTTTTTCAAGATGCTCTAAAGCAGCCATAGCAGAAAGCACGAATTTTATCATAGAAGCAAATCCGCTTATTGCTCCAAGCGTTATGAGCGCAGCGTAAATCCAAGTCCCGACATCAAGATAGCTTACCAGCAACCAGGAGATGCCAAAGCCCAAGGCAATCGGTATCGCAAGAGTGATAATAGCCTGAGAAACTATATTAATAAGGTAGAGCGCATTAACAAGCTTTCTATACACTTTTATCCTCCAAAGAGAAAAAATACCAAATTACCACATATAATATATTAACATATTTTTTGCAACAATTCAAGGTTAAAATCGAAAGTTAAAATTTTAACTTTTGAATCTTCAACTTTTGCAACAAAAAAGGTAATAAAAATTGTGCAAAAAGCAAAAAAACGTCAAAAAAAACGCAAACTTCCTTTAGGGAAGTCTGCGCAAAATGTTATATTTATCCAAGTCCTGCGGTGAGTTTTATAAGAAGATCCATGTCGTCAGGCTGGTTTTTCGAATCTACTGCCGCCTTGTTTCTTACCACACTGCCGCATTTTTCACATCTGTGAATTATGATAAATCCCTTTTTGGGGTCGGGTAGAGTTTGAATCGGTCGAAGTATTCCTCCGCAGTCGTTGGCTCGGTCGCCCGGATTTATATCAACGTGCAGAGAGCAAAGGCAGAAGGGACAGTGATTTCTTGAGGTGTAGCCAAGAGGCAGAACCTCTTTTCCGCAATTTTTGCAGATAAAGCCCTCGTCGTTTTTCTTAAATCTTTTTTCTTCCATAAAGTTCTCCCGGTTTAATGAAAATGAGCATTTATTTTGTGTAAACTAAAATTAAAATGTCCATCATGAAGTTTTTTGCCAAGCTTTTGTTAAAAAGGCGCAGGTATCCCCGCCGCTTTATTTGCCAACGCAGAATTTTGAGAATATATCGGCAACAATCTCCTCGCTTACTGCTCTTCCGTCAAGCTCCGAGATAGCGCCTAAGGCTCTTTCAATGTCGCTTGATGCCGCATCCTGCATAAATCCCGCTTCAAGAGATTCGATTGCCGCCTCGGTGAAGTTGAACGCCCGAATTAAGGAGGCATTTTGCCTTGCGGATGAAATTATAGCGTCAGAGCCTATAAGAATTCTTTCGTCGGTAAACAGATGGTCAACGATTTTTTCAATCTCGCCAATCGCTTCCTCACAGTCGCCCACAGCACACATTTTTACAGTGTAGTCAAAGGGAATTTTAAGCTTTGATTCGTCAAAGAAACGGTCTTTGTCGGTCTTGTTGAGAATGGCAATTTTTGGAGCGTCGGACTTTGAAATAATCTCAAGAAGCTGTTCGTCCTGCTCGTCAAATTCTCTCGAAAGGTCGAAAATTGCAAACAAAAGTTCACTTTCTTCTATCTTTTTAAGGCTTTTGCCTATTCCAATCTGTTCGACTGCATCAATCTTTTCACCCTGTCGAATACCTGCGGTATCTGCAAGACGGAGCATAACCTGACCTATCGAAATGCTTTTTTCAAGAACGTCGCGAGTCGTACCCTCAATATTGGTAACAATAGCCGCATCCTCGCCGAGAAGCATATTGTAGAAGGAGCTTTTTCCAACGTTGGGTTTTCCGCAAATAACCGTTTTTACACCCTGGGTGACCGCTTTTCCCGTCTTGTATGTGGAAAGAAGCAGCTTTATATCCTTCCTTATTCTATATAATGAACAAAGAAGCTCCTCGTCGTCAAAGTCGCCAAGGTCCTCGTCGGGGTAGTCTATTCTTGCGTATATTGAGCTCATAAGAGAAACGAGCATTGCGCGGATTTCCGAGATTTTTTCGGACAAAGCCGTGCGTGATGAGTCGGATGAAAGTCGTATCTGCGCTCTCGATTCGGCTTCAAGGAGCGAGCCTATTGCTTCGGCATCGGTCAGGGACAATTTTCCGTTTACGAAGGCTCTTTTGGTAAATTCTCCTGCTTCGGCAGCCTTTGCGCCATTTGTCAAAAGCAGCTCTAAAATCGTTTTGGTAACGAGAATACCGCCGTGGCAGGCAATCTCAACTGTATTTTCACCCGTATAGGAGTTAGGAGCTGGGAATTTCGTCAAAAGAACATCATCGATTTTTTCTTCACCGTCAAGAATATGACCGTAGCAGGCAAATCTGTTGGGAATAGAAGAAAAATCTGTGTTTTTTATAGGGCGGAAGACCTTTTCAGCAACGTAAAACGCCTCGTCTCCCGACATGCGTATAATCGCAACCCCACCCTTACCGGGTGGGGTCGAAATTGCCGCTATAACCTGAGTTATATCCTGCATATTATTCAGCGTCAGAGCTTTCGGAGGTCTCGGCTGCTGCCTCGACAGTCTCTTCTACGGTTGCTTCAACTTCAGCTTCTGCAGCCTCTGCCTGAACTCTTGCTTCTTCCTCTTCAAAAAGCTCCTTGGGCTTCTTGTCGGTAAGGAAGATGACGATCTTTCTGTTGTTGTCCGCACCGATAGAGTTGGTGGAAACACCCTCGATACCCTGAATTTCAGAGTGAATAATGCGACGCTCGTATGCGTTCATAGGCTCGAGCATTACGCTTCTCTTGTTGCGAAGAGCCTTAGCAGCCATTCTTCTTGCAAGAGCTCTGAGAGTTTCCTCTCTCTTTGCTCTGTAACCTTCAATATCAATAGTAACACGGCTCTTATCACGTTCGCCCTTGGAATTCTTTCTCGCAGAAGCAAGGTTTGCAAGGTACTGAACGGCATCAAGAGTGTCACCGTGGTGACCGATAAGGGTTGCCGCATCCTCGCCAACGATGGCAATTCTTCTTGTGCCGTCCTCGCAGGAGTAAAGCTCGGCTTCAGCCTTAAGGCCGATGTCGGAAAGAAGAGTTGTGATGAAGTCAAAGGACATATCCTCGCCCTCTTCAACCTGGCGACGCTCCATCTTAAGCTCACGCTCGGGAATAACCTCGCTTCTTTGAGTGGAGTTCTGCTCGGTGAATTCAGGCACGGAACGAACCTTTTCGGGACGGTTCTTTCTCTTGGATTTGTTTTCGGACTTGTGCTCGGATTTCTGTCCTTCGGGCTTTCTGTCCTTTTTCTGACGACGCTCTACCGGGTCGGGAAGCTCAATGTAAGCTCTAACCTTTGCGGGTCTTGAGAAAAGACCGAGAATACCCTTCGTTCCGCCGTCAATTATTTCAAACTGCACTTCGTCAAGTTCGCCTACGCCGAGTGCAGCTCTTGCGGTTTCTTTAGCTTCGATAATACTGTTACCGCTTGCTGTAATTTCTTTTATCATAATTTTAATCCTTATTTGTCAGTCTTTGATCTCGGGCAGGTCGATGCCGTGAGATTTTTTGTTGTCTTCGTTTTTCTTAACGTCGGGAAGCTCCTCGTAATCGTCCTCGTCGATATAGTGAAGGGAGCGATACTTAGGCATTTCCTTAAGAACCTGGCGCTGAGCCTTTTCAGCATTCTTCTGCGCCTTCTTCATGGCCTTGATTTCTTCTTCGGTATATCTGGGAAGAGGCATAACCTTTGCAAGAATGAACATCTGAATAATACCGAATAAGGACTGGTAAATCCAGTAAACACCCATCATACCGGTAAGGCTAAAGCCTATGAAGAGGGTGATTGCAGGCATAATGAGATCCATAATTTTGCCCGATGCCTGAGCCTGCGCATCCTGTCCTGCAACCTGGTTTGCATTACCGTTGAATCTCTTGGTAAGCCACATAGAAAGCCAGGTAAGAACTGCGGCGGCAATGGGAATAATGGTAAGCCAACCCCACACCTGATTAGGTACTGCCGAAAGATTGATGCCGAAGAGCTCAAAGTTGGGAAGAGCAGCCTGCGCTCCGTAATCGGCAACGTTGATTCCGGCTTCGTTGATTTTTGAAACTAATTGAATTTCGCCAAGCTTTTCTATGTTGGCGTCACCTAAAACTGCAATTGCAGCGTTCTTTATCTCTGCGATCTTTTCCGCAGAAAGCTTACAGATGTAGGTAAGGGGGTTTTGAATAATATCATAGAGGAAGATGATTATGGGGAACTGAAGAAGCATAGGCAGACATCCCGAAAGAGGATTGTAGCCTTCCTTCTGCTGGAACTCCATTATCTCCTGCTGCATTTTCTGCTTTGTAGGAGCGTCTGTTCTTCCTGCATATTTTGCTTTGATAAGTTCGAGCTGAGGGGTAAGCTTTGCCATTTTTATCTGGTTTTTCTGCTGTTTTATAGAGAAAGGCAGGAAAACGATCTTAAAGAGCAAAGCGTAAAGAAGCAATGCAAAAGCATAGCTTCCGCCAAAAAGGCTAGAGAACCAGGAAAGCATAGTTCCGATAGGTCCATATAGCCATCCGAATAGCCATTTCATTTTTTAATTTTCCTTTTCATTTGTGGTATTGTCGGTATGCTCGCATTGTTGCGAGTCGCCCGTTTGTCTGCTAACCGTTTTGTTTCTGAGTCCTTTTTCGGGAACGGGATCGTAGCCGCCCTTTGAGAAAGGGTTGCAACGAAGAATTCGCCATAAACTCAAAATAAAACCGATAAAAAAGCCTCTTTTCGTAAATGCCTCAATGGCATAGGCAGAACAGGTTGGTGTAAACCTGCAGCAGGGCGGTTTTAAGGGCGAAATATATTTTCGGTAAAGCTTTACAAGCCATATCATTACGTGTTTCATACGTCTTTAAACATACCGAGCTTTGCAAATGCCGTATCAAGGTGCTCCTTGATATCGGTGCTTTTTAATTTGACCGCAGAGGATCGCGCGGCGATAACGATAAGAAATCCAACCTTCAAGGGCTTCTCTTTTTCAAGAGAGCGAAGTCCTTCACGCAATATTCTGCGAGTGCGGCTGCGCACGGTAGCGCCGCCAAGTTTTGTTGAAACCGTAAGTCCGATACGGTTCATCACCCGCTTTTCCGGGTGAGCCTTCGCAAGCCTTTTTGCCTGATAGTCGGGCAGAACGTAAATTGCAAGAGCCGATGTCAAAGCTCTTTTGCCCTTCGAATACGCTTTGGAATACAGATGATTTTCGCATATTGCCCGAAATTTCATAACGTACTCCTTAAAAACAAAAATTTAGTAAAAAACCCCGATAATGCACAAGAAAAATGCGCTTTATCGGAGGTTTTTATGTCACGTCTGCGTGACTGTCACTTTAGCGACCTGGATCAAGAAGATCAATAGGTGAGCTTAGCTCTTCCCTTGGCGCGTCTTCTCTTAAGAACTTTTCTGCCGTTAGCGGTTGCCATTCTCTTTCTGAAGCCATGCTCTTTTTTTCTCTGTCTCTTCTTAGGCTGATATGTTCTCTTCACAGTTAGCACCTCCTTGTAAAATATTAAACATCGCGAGTCCTTAAAGGAGCTCAAATTCGCGTATTCATACGAAAGCAGAGTATATTATAGCGTAAATTGAGCCGTTTGTCAAGAGAATTTTTGAAAAAATATATACTTTTATTATTTCTACCTATATATTAAGCGAAAGTTGCGCCTGTTTTTCGTCAAAATTCCTCATCTTTGGTTAGTATCGCAAAAATATTCGAAATATTACATTTTACAGTTATCTTTACTTGACTTTTTATGTATTATCTGTTAAAATATATCATTATAGATAATTTTATCGGGAGATGCGTTATGAATAAGGACATTAAGGAAATACTCATATCCGAAGAGAAAATTCAAGAAATGGTCAGCCGTATTGCGGCGGAGATCGACAGAGATTATGGGGACAAAAATCTCGTTCTCGTTTGCATTCTTAAAGGCTCTATTGTCTTTATGGGCGACCTTATGAAGAGAATTACCATTCCTGTTGAAATAGACTGCATGAAGGTGTCCTCTTACGGTGCGGGAACAGAGTCCAGCGGAAATATTAACATAAAGCTTGATCTTGCTCGTCCCGACCTCCCTGAATGCGATATACTTATAATTGAGGATATTATTGATAGCGGAAGAACTCTTAAGCATCTTACCGATTATCTTCTGTTTAAGGGCGCAAGAAGCGTTAAGACCTGTACGCTTTTGGACAAGCCTTCTCGCCGTATGGTTGAATTTGTTCCCGACTACGTTGGCTGTGAAATTCCCGACGAGTTTGTGGTTGGCTACGGTCTTGATTTTGCCGAAAAGTACAGAGCGCTTCCTTACGTTGGTATCCTTAAGCCGGAAGCTTATTCTAACTGATTCGGAGGAGCTATATTGTATAGCGTTGGATTATACACCCTTGGCTGCAAGGTTTCTCTTTATGAAACCGAGGCTATCGGTGAAAGATTTGCTTCTCTTGGCTTTGAGGTCTGCTCCTTTGACGAGGTCTGCGACGTTTACGTTATAAATACCTGCACAGTAACTGCCGAAAGCGATGCAAAATCCAGAAAATACATTCGCAGAGCCGTAAGGAAAAATCCGAAGGCGGTAGTTTGCGTTGTGGGCTGTTACAGCCAGAACTCGCCTGATGAGGTCTCGGAAATAGAGGGCGTTTCGGTGGTGTTGGGAACGCAAGACAAGCTTCTTTGCGCGAAGTATGCTCTTGAAATTTTAGAGGGCAGAATAAATGCACCGGTTGTTTCGGTAGGCTCGCTTTCGGATGCCTGCTTTGAGGAAATGACCGTAAAGAGCGCAAAGAGAACTCGCGGATACGTTAAAATCGAGGACGGTTGCGAGTGCAAATGCAGCTATTGCGCAATTTCTGCCGCAAGAGGCCCGGTAAGGTCAAAGCCGAAAGATACGGTAATTGCCGAGGTTGAGGGACTTTACAAGGGCGGCACAAGAGAAATTGTTCTTACCGGTATTGAAACCGGCTCTTACGGAGCTGATTTCTCCGAAAAATACGACCTTGCCGACCTTATTTCGGAGCTTGACAAAAGGCATAGCTGCGACAGAATAAGGCTTGGCTCTATGGCTCCCGAGCTTCTTTCGGAAGGCTTTGTCAGAAAAATCTCGGAGCTTTCAATTATGGTACCCCATTTCCATATTTCGATGCAAAGCGGCTCGGACTCTGTGCTTCGCGGAATGAAACGAAGATACACAAGAGAGAGAGCTATGAAAAACATAAGGCTCATTAAGGCTATTATGCCGGGTGTTATGCTTACTGCCGACCTTATGGTTGGTTTTCCCGGCGAGAGCGAAGAGGACTTCCTTGAAACTATGAGTTTTGTCAGCGAAGCAGAACTTCTTGATGCTCACGTTTTCGCCTACTCTAAACGAGAGGGAACACCTGCCGCCACATACGACGGGCAGATTCCCGAGGAAATTAAGCGTGAGAGAAGCGCAAGACTTATAAATAGGGTAAAAGAGGTAAGAGAGGCAGTCCTTGACCGCATAGTAAAAGGCGGCAAAGCTCTTCCTTGCATACTTGAAACCTATGAAAACGGTGCGTGGCATTCTCACTCGGATTCCTATATCGAGGTAGTCTGCAAGGGTGATAAAGACCTTGGAGGCGAGCTTGTATTTGTGAAACCTATTTCCCAGCAAAACGGCATAATTTATGGCGAAATAGTCAACTAAAGTTTACAAAAGAAACAAAATAGAGGTAAAACAAAATGGAAAACAGCAAAAAGACAATGGACAAAATCGTGGCTCTTTGTAAGACTCGCGGATTTATTTTCCCCGGTTCAGAGATTTACGGCGGTCTTGCTAACTCCTGGGACTACGGCCCTCTCGGAGTTGAGTTCAAGAACAACGTAAAACGTGCTTGGTGGAAGAAATTCGTTCAGGAGTCTCGCTATAACGTAGGCCTTGATTCGGCTATTATAATGAATCCCGAAGCATGGGTAGCTTCCGGTCACGTAGGAGGATTCTCCGATCCCCTCATGGACTGCAAGGGCTGTAAGGCTCGTCACAGAGCAGATAAGCTTATCGAGGATTACGCATTCCAGAACGGTACAAGCGACAACCCCGCATCCTGGTCCTTCCAGGAGATGGCTGACTTCATTAAGGAGAAGGGAATTGTTTGTCCCGATTGCGGCGGCAACGATTTCACCGATATTAAGAAGTTTAACCTTATGTTCAAGACCTTTATCGGTGTTACCGAGGATTCTACCAACACCGTTTATCTCCGTCCCGAAACAGCTCAGGGTATTTTCGTAAACTTCAACTCGGTTCAGCGTTCTACAAGAAAGAAGCTTCCCTTCGGTGTTTGCCAGATAGGTAAGTCCTTCCGTAACGAGATTACTCCCGGTAACTTCGTATTCAGAACACGTGAATTTGAGCAGATGGAGCTTGAGTTCTTCTGCAAACCCGGAACCGACCTTGAATGGTTCAATTATTGGAAAAACTTCTGCCACAAGTGGCTTCTTGACCTTGGAATGAAGGACGAGAACCTTCGTCTTCGCGACCATGATCCCGAGGAGCTTTGCTTCTACTCCAAGGCGACAACCGACTTTGAGTTCCTCTTCCCCTTCGGTTGGGGCGAACTTTGGGGCGTTGCCGACAGAACTGACTACGACCTGACACAGCACACCAACACCAGTGGCGAAACTCTCGATTATTTCGATCCCGAAACCAACGAACGTTACATTCCTTACGTTATCGAGCCCTCGCTCGGTGCTGACCGTGTTCTTCTGGCCTTCCTTTGTGATGCGTATGACGAAGAAGTGGTTGATCCTGCCAAAAATGACACCCGCGTGGTTCTCCGCCTGCACCCTGCTCTTGCTCCTTACAAGGCAGCGATCCTTCCCCTTTCCAAGAAGCTCACACCCAAGGCTGAAGAAATCTATCACAGCCTTTCGAAGAAGTTCATGATCGACTTTGACGATACCGGCTCGATCGGCAAGCGCTATCGCCGCGAAGACGAGATCGGCACTCCCTTCTGCATCACGTATGACTTTGAATCCGAAACCGACGGCTGCGTTACCGTTCGCGA
>JAZTXO010000066.1:0-4363 GCA_045636445.1 Eubacteriales bacterium
GATATTGATGTTTTTTGTAAAAAAATACCAATTAAGTAAGCAATTTGACACTAATTGTAAGTTAAATTCTATTGACAATGTTAATTAAAAATGATAAAATATATATAAAATATTTTTTGGAGGCCGCATCCGATGAAATGCAGAGATATGGATAAGTATCTTTTTCACCAGGGAACAAATTTTCGCTCTTACGAATACCTTGGCTGCAATCTCGCTGAATGCGGCGATTCTTTTGTATATTCCTTCCGAACCTGGGCGCCTAACGCTGACGAGGTAATGCTAATTTCCTCTTTCTCGGGTTGGGACAACCCTATTTCTATGAAAAAAATATCCGATGGCGGAATTTTTGAGCTTGAATATATTTCAGAGCGTTCTTTGGAATGCGAAGCCTATAAATTCAGGATTAGAAAAGGGAACAAGATCTTTGATAAAGGCGACCCTTACGCAAGATTTTCAAAGGGCGGCGCTGACGGATCATCTCTTATATTCTGCTCGAATAATTTCCTTTGGGAAGACGATGGGTATTTAAATTACAGAAAAAGGACGATCAAGTCGGTTTCGGATAGCTATATTGCTGCTCCGATGAATATTTATGAAATGCATCTTGGCAGCTTTTTACGCAAAGATGACGGAAAGTATCTTTCATATCGAGAGCTTGGCGAAATACTTCCTACTTATGTGAAACGTATGGGATATACTCACGTTGAGTTTCTTCCCGTTCAAGAACATCCGTTTGACGGCTCTTGGGGATACCAGGTCTGCGGTTTTTACGCACCAACCTCCCGTTTCGGAAACCCCGATGATTTTAAATTCTTAATAAATTCTCTTCATAAAGCAGGTATTGGCGTAATAATGGACTGGGTTCCTGCGCATTTTCCAAAGGATGCTTGGGGACTTTATGAATTTGACGGCGCTCCTTTATATGAATATCAGGGCAAAGACAGACAGGAATCACGCTCTTGGGGTACAAGATTTTTCGATCTCGGAAGAGAAGAAGTTCAATGCTTCCTTGTTTCAAATGCATTGTATTTCTTAAGAGAGTTCCATATAGACGGTTTGCGTGTTGATGCGGTTGCATCAATGATTTATCTTGATTACGACAGAGAGCCGGGCGAATGGGTTCCAAACTCCGAGGGAGGTAGGGAAAACCTTGAAGCAATCGCTTTCATTAAGAAGCTTAACGCAGCAGTTCTTGGTGAATTTCCTGATGCACTTATGATTGCAGAAGAATCCTCGGCATTTGGCGGTGTTACCGCACCTATTTCCGATGGCGGAATGGGATTTTCTTTAAAATGGAACATGGGATTTGCAAATGATTTTTATGATTATATGCAAACCGATCCTATATACAGAAAATATAAGCACACAGCCCTTAATTTCCCAATAGCCTATGCTTTTAAGGAAAATTATTGTCTGCCTATATCTCACGATGAAGTTGTACACGGCAAACGGTCCTTTATCGATAAAATGTTCGGTGATCTTGATCAAAAGTTTGAACAAGCAAGACTTGCTATGATGGCTTACATGACATATCCCGGCAAAAAGCTTTTATTTATGGGTACTGAATATGCGCAGTTCAGAGAATGGGACTACGCATCCTCTCTTGAGTGGTTTATGCTTGATTACCCGAAACACAAAGCTTTTTCGGATTATGTTGCCGCGCTGAACAACTTCTATCTTTCACAAAGAGCTCTATGGGAAATCGACTTTAAAGAAGAAGGGTTCGTATGGCTCTTATCCGACGAAAACGAGAAAAATCTCGTTGCATTCAAAAGATGCGATCTAAATAAGGATGAACTTTACGTTCTGCTTAATTTTTCGGGAGTCGAGCAATCTGCTCAAATAATCGCAAGCGGTTACAAGCTCTTAAGCATATTCGATACGGGAAATATTCCTACCGAATTGAAGGAATATATAATCAATAAAGAAAATAAGACACAAAAATCAGGCAAGGTTAAAATAACGCTACCTGCTTTTTCGGGAATTATTTTTAAATCGGTCAGCAAAAATATTAAAATAAATGTAAATAATAAAGATAAGGAGAGAAAAAATGTACGTTAAAAAAGAATGTATAGCAATGCTCCTTGCCGGTGGACAAGGGTCACGCTTATACGACCTGACAAAACAAATCGCAAAACCGGCAGTTTCCTTCGGTGGAAAGTACAAAATTATAGATTTTCCTCTTTCCAACTGTATAAACTCGGGTATAGATACCGTTGGTGTACTAACCCAGTATCAACCCTTGGCACTTAATGAATACGTTGCCAACGGCGCTCCTTGGGATCTCGACCGAATGAGAGGCGGTCTTACAGTGCTTCCTCCTTATCAGGGCAACACCCACTCGGATTGGTATAAAGGAACGGCAAACGCAATATATCAGAATATCAATTTCATAAAGCAATATAATCCCGAATACGTTCTTATTCTTTCCGGTGACCACATTTACCGTATGGATTATAAGCTTATGCTTGAACAGCATAAGAAAACCGGTGCCGTATGTACCGTTGCTACAATAACCGTTCCAATTGAGGAAGCATCAAGATTCGGCATATGTAATACTAATTTTGACGGTTCGATTTATGAGTTTGAGGAGAAGCCCAAAGTACCGAAAAACAATCAGGCATCTATGGGTATTTACATTTTCAACACCAGCACTCTTATTGAATACCTTGAAGCTGATGAAGCTGATGAAAAATCCTCCAATGACTTTGGTAAGAACATAATCCCCAACCTTCTTAATAACGGCGAAAAGCTTTTTGCTTACAGATTTGAAGGATACTGGAAGGACGTAGGAACGATTTCTTCTCTTTGGGAAGCAAATATGGACCTTATCGGTGACGAGCCTATAATCAATCTCGGTGACCAACAGAAGAGAATTTACTCTAAAAACACCGCGCGTCCGCCTCAGTATATCGGACCTAAATCAAAGGTTGTAAATTCGCTTATTTCCGAGGGCTCGCGTATTTACGGAACGGTTATCAACTCTGTTCTTTCCGGTGGTGTTATCGTTGAAGCGGGTGCTGTCGTTAAGGATTCGGTCATAATGGACGACGTTGTTGTTAAAAAAGGAGCGGCGGTTTATTCGGCCATCGTTGATGCAAACTCGGTTATTGAAGCAGGCAGTGTTGTTGGTAAAGAAAACGCGCCCAAGGAAGAAATTACCATTATTGCCAGCGGAAGCATTGTTAAAGACTAACAATAGGAAAGGAAGATGATGATATGGCTATCAGTGCTGCAGGAATAATTTTTTCAAGCTTAAATAATATTACACATTCCCGTTTGACCGGCGACAGAACTGTTGCTGCGATTCCTTTTGCTTGTCGTTACAGATTGATAGATTTTGCACTTTCCAATCTTGTTAACGCAAACATATCCAACATTAATATAGTTGCAAACTACAATTACCGTTCGCTTCTTGAACATATCGGAAGCGGTAAGGACTGGGATCTTGCAAGAAGAAAGAGTGGAGTAAATATTATTTCACCCTTCCAGACTGCGGTTAATGCCGATTCAAAAATGTTCACAACCCGTATGGAAGCTTTGAAAAATATGAAGGAATATATTTCTGAGTTTTCCGAGGAATTCGTTGTTCTTATGGATTCGGATACGGTATTGAATATTGATATTGCGGACGTAATCAAGAAGCATGAGAAAACAAACGCTGCAATAACGATCGTTACACAGTCCTTAAAATCAGGTGCTGCAACGAAAACTCCCCGTATGATGATTGCATCTGTTGCGGGCAGAGTTACCGATATTGCAATGTCGCAGGAATATAACGAAAAGAATCCCGAGATTTCTCTCAACATATTCGTCATGAGAACCGAATATTTAAGACTTCTTATAGAAGAAGCCGAAGCGTACAACCTTGCCAGCCTCTCCAGCTTTATGCTTAAGAATTGCAAGTCTGAAAATTATAGAACCTACAAATATACCGGCTACGTTGCTTCAATTTACTCATTCAATGATTATTACAATCATTCTATGGCTCTTGTAAATAATGAAAAGGCGAGAGATTCCATATTTGGCAAAAAAGAATTTCCTATCTACACAAGAGTTCACAACTCAGCGCCAACTGCTCATAAATCAACAGCTGTAGTTGAAAATTCTATGATAGCTGACGAATGTACAATTGAGGGTACTGTTATCAATTCGGTAATTTTCCGTGACGTTAAGGTAGAGAAGGGCGCGGTTGTTAAAAATTCTGTTCTCTTCCACGGTACTCATGTTGCAAAAAATGCAAATCTTAACTGTATTGTTACAGATAAAGACGTTTTTGTAACCGAGGGAGTAAGCCTTTCGGGCAATCCAAATATGCCTTTTTACATTCATAAAAAAGCTAAAGTATAAATTGAGGATAAAA
>JAZTXO010000067.1:0-17641 GCA_045636445.1 Eubacteriales bacterium
TTCTGTTGTGACCTTTGAGGGCGAGGTAGTTCTTAGCGAGTACGTTAAAATGGGCGGTAAGGAAATGTACCCCTCATCTATGAAAATCGAGTCCATAGCCGACGCTCTTCCTATTAAGGATGACTCGGATATCGACGTTAAGATGGATTACCGCTGGATTGACCTCCGCAGAGATAAAAACCACCTTATGCTCAGAATGTAGACAACCTTGACTAACGCTATGCGTGAGTTCCTTGTTGAGAAGAATTTCGTTGAAATTCACACTCCCAAGCTTATCGGCGCTGCATCCGAGTCCGGCTCTGACGTATTTGAGGTTAAGTATTTCGATACTAATGCCTACCTTGCGCAGTCGCCACAGTTCTATAAGCAGATGGCGATGGCTTCCGGACTTGAGCGTATTTTCGAGACCGGCCCTGTTTTCAGAGCAGAGAAGTCTTATACCAACAAGCACGCAACCGAGTTTACCGGTTTTGACCTTGAATTCTCTTACATTGACTCCTTTGAGGACGTTATGAAAATGGAAGAGGAGCTTCTTCATTACGCTCTTACCAAGGTTCGTGAAAAGCACGGTGACGAAATCGTTGCCCTCTTTGGCGAGGAGTACGAAGTAAAAGTTCCCGCCCTTCCTTTCCCCAGAATGAAGCTCGCTGACGTATATGCAGAGCTTGAAAAGAGATACGGCTACACCGTTCTCGACGAGCTTAAGGGCGACCTTACCACCGAGGCTGAACGTATGACAAAGCAGCTTTGCAAGGATATGTTCGACCACGAATTCCTCTTCATTACCGATTACAGCGCGGCAGAACGTGCCTTCTATCACATGAGAGACGAAAAGGGCATACCCTGTGGTTACGACCTTATCTGGCGTGGAGTTGAGATTACAACCGGCGCACAGCGTGAGCACAGATACGACGTTCTTAAGGCTCAGGCAGAGGAAAAAGGCCTTGCCGAAGACGTTAAATTCTATCTTGAATTCTTCAAGTACGGCTGTCCTCCCCACGGCGGCTTCGGTATCGGTATCGACCGTCTTACCATGCTCTTCCTTGGACTTTCGATTAAAGAGGCGGAGTTCCTCTTCAGAGGTCCTAACCGTTTAACGCCGTAATTTCGTGTCATACTTTGTTACGCCTTTTGTGCTCGGCTCGGAGTAGGTAACTACACCGTCGCCTGTGCTCCTCGGCGTGCCTCGTCTAACGCAAAATTCCGTGCGTTAAAATTCCCCATGTTAAAACCATAACGCCGTAATTTTGCGTGATACTTTGTTACGCCTTCTGTGCTCGGCTCGGAGTAGGTGACTACACCGTCGCAGGTACTCCTCGACGTGCCTCGTCTGACGCAAAATTCCGTGCGTTAAAATTACGATTGTGTTTGATCATAAAGGAGTTAAAATGTATACAGGTCACGTTTATTTGTATGACGGAACACCGCTTGAAAACATCAAGGTTACAGACGGCTTGAATATCTCAATAACCGACGAAAACGGTGCTTACTCTCTTTCGGGTTGGGATAGAGCAAATGTGATTTCTGTCGGAGTTCTAACGCTTTATCATGACGATTGGTTTAGGTATATTGACTCTGGGCACAGTGTATATGATTTCTATATTTCTCCGATTCCAAAGAAGGATTTCAGTCGTTTTGCTCACGTGTCGGACACCGAAATATTCCTTGACAACGCAAAAATTGACAAGTGGATAGATTTTGCAAGAAATACCTCAAAGAACGAGGATTGCGATTTTTTGATCCACACAGGCGATATTTGCCGTATAAGAGGACTCCAAACGCATTATCGCGAGCTTAATTATCACACCTTGGGTATCCCTGTGAGATACACTATCGGTAACCACGATTACGTAAACGATAAGTACGGAGAATATACATTCGAGCGTCTTTACGGCCCGATATATTATTCCTTTGACCTGGGAGGCACGCATTATGTTGTTTTGCCAATCAGAAAAGGTGAGACGTCGGGTCTATATGATCCAGATGATTCTGTAAAATGGCTGAAAAACGACCTTTTGCATAATAAATGTAAACAAATTGTTGTATTTTCACACAGTTTCTGCCACGAGTCAGAGGAGGACTTCGTTTACGGCACAAGCGAGCCTGTTGACTTAAAGGAACACGGCATTCTTGCTTGGATATTCGGTCATCTTCACACAAATTTCTGCAACAAAACCGAGTACGGTGCATTTAACATCTCAACTGCACGTCCTGACCAGGGCGGTATAGACCTTTCGCCTGCTTGTATAAGAATTACCGATGTATGCGGTGCTGAACTTAGTACAAAGCTTGTATATAACGAAAATAAATATACCGATAAAATTTCCACCTTTATCTATCGCAAAAAGCTTGGCGATGAATTCCTTTTCACCTCACCGATTTATGCAGAGGGGAGGATATATGCCGTAAGTTCTTCCGACGGTTATCCAAAGGATGCGTTTCTTTGCGCCTTGGACTCCGTGAGTGGAGAAATCATATATAAAAAACCGCTTAATTACGGAACAAAAACCGAGCCTGTATATAGTGATGGCAGACTGTTTTTGCTTGATACTAACGGAAATTTGCTCTGTTTTGACGTAAAGCATGGCGACGTTTTGTGGAGCGTAAAGCTACCCGAAGCTTCTCCGAAATATTATAAGGGCGGTCTTTTAATAGACAAAGGACTTTTATACGTTCACGGCAGTTTAGGATTGTGTGTTTATTCGGCAGATGACGGAAAGTTGATGTTTTTCGCTGAAACAAACGGTAACGGCGGTACAAAGTCCGCAAAAATTCTGAAAATTGACGAAAAAATTGTATTTCCGTCTCAATGGGGACGATTTTGTGTCCTTGACGAGCAGGGAAATCTGTTATGGGATATACCGAGAATTAAGGATTCCTTGGCTTCTCCCGTTGCCGATGGCAGAACGGTTTACGTACCATCCGGCAGAACTTTGATAAAGTTGTCTGTCGATGACGGTGAGATTTTTGCAGAGAGCGAAAAATATTGCGACAGTGCATTCGATACACCCTCAAAGCCGCTTATTACAGACGAATTTATTTTCGTTTCAATGTCCGATTTCGGTGTTGTGGCGATGGATAAAGATAGTTTAGAAATAAGAAAGCGTTATGGTGTAGGCGAGTCCTTGATCGCCATTTGCCCTTATCTTGACCATTCGGCATACGTTGCGGTTGGCGATATAATAGCTGTATCCGATAAAGTTATTATGTTTGCATCCTGTGACGGAAATATATATTTCTACGATATTTACAGTGAAGAATGTATTGAAAAAATAAAAGTTGGAGCTCCTTTGACCTCGACACCGATAATTTTCGAAAACAAGGTTGGAGTTGTCGATTTTTATGGCAATTTTACAGCTTATGAATTTCCAAAAATAAAATAAAAATACATATAGGAGAAAAATTATGAAAATCGCACTTATTAACGAAAACAGCCAGGCGGCTAAGAACGCTCTTATCGAGTCTACTCTTAAGTCTGTTGTTGAGCCTCTCGGTCACGAGGTGTTTAACTACGGAATGTACTCCGCTGAAGACAAGGAACAGCTTACCTACGTTCAGATAGGTATTCTTTCCGCTATCCTTCTTAACTCCGGAGCTTGCGACCTTGTAATCACAGGTTGTGGCACAGGTGAGGGTGCAATGCTTGCTTGTAACTCTTTCCCCGGCGTTCTTTGCGGTCACGTTGTTGATCCTACCGACGCTTATCAGTTCACTCAGGTTAATAACGGTAACGCTATCTCTATGCCTTTCGCTAAGGGCTGGGGCTGGGGCTGCGAGCTTAACCTTCAGTACGTTTTCGAGAAACTCTTCGTTTCCGAGTGGGGTCTTGGCTATCCTCGCGAGAGAGCTGTTCCCGAGCAGAGAAACAAGAAGATTCTTGACGAGGTTAAGAAGGTAACTCATACCGATATGGTTTACATCCTTGAGAACCTTGACAGAGACCTTGCTAAGGGTGCTGTTGCAGGTCCTAAGTTCAAGGAGTATTTCTTCGCTAACTGCAAGTGCGATAAGATCCGCGCAGCAGTAGAAAAGCTTCTTGCTGAATAATTATTTTCGCTTTGTGGCGCACCGTCGTTTGTTCGATAGTGCGCCATGATGTTAACCGTAAAACTCTAAAATCAACTCAAAACAATTGTTAAATAACGCAGATAATTTTACGAATATTTTCTTTATAATCCTGCAATATGCAAACAATTGTGTGCAATTATACTGCAAAATGCGATTTATAGCTTAATTTTTGCGACTTTTAATTTTGAAAATGAGAACGAAAAAAGAACTAAAAAAAGAATATAAAAATGCGATAGCCGATGCAAAAAAACGATATTCGGAAGAATGTGAAAAGGCTGAAATCAAGTATCAAGAAAGCCTTTGCGAACTTTATTTGAATCAAGGAAAGCCAAGACCTATTGATCCTCCCAAGAGAAGTGTCCTTGAAGAAATAGGCAACTCGGTAACTCACGGTTTGGGCGGATTGTTTGCAATCGTAGCCTTTGTTTTGATGCTGATGTCCTCAAATACTGTTGAGGAATACGGCTCTTCGGTTATATATTTTCTCGGACTGTTTATGATGTTTATGATGAGCTGCCTTTATCACGCCTTTTCTCACGGCTCGGTGGTAAAGAGACTTTTCAGAAGATTTGACTATTCGGGAATATATCTTCTTATCGGCGGAACGTTTGCGCCGGTGCTTATTTGCTATTTCAATAATCTTTTCGGCCTTATGTTTTTTGCTATTCAATGGTGTATTATTGCCGCCGGTATAACCTTTGTAGCCATTTTCGGGCCTACAAGACTTAGATTTTTGCACATTCCGATGTACGTTGTACTCGGTTGGAGTGCTCTGATTCTTCTGCCGTTTATGGTCTTTTCGGGTGCTGTTGAACTTGCAACCTGGATTCTCCTCGGCGGAATAATTTATACCGTAGGTATAATTCCTTTTGCAATTAAAATGAAAGTCTCCCACTTTATCTGGCATTTCTTTGTTCTGGCGGGTGCTGTGGTGCAGTGGGTTGGCATTTACAAATACATTTACCTTAATTAACCCTTTCGCTTAATTTATTTTTGTTTTATTAAAATGGATAGAGCTTTGAAAATTAAGAAAAAAAGAGAAATCAATATGCTTGAAGGAAGCATTGTAAAAAATATGCTTCTCTTCGCTATGCCTATTATTTTCACCGGTGTTTTACAGAATCTGTATAATACCGCAGACACAATTGTTGTCGGGCATTTCGGTGGAAAATCCGCCCTTTCGGCTGTTGGGGCGTCCACAACGACAACGTCGGTTGTAGTAAACGTTGTCTTAGGTATTTTTGTCGGTATGAATATTATTCTTGCCCGTCAGCTTGGAGCAGACGATAGAGACGGAGCGAGGAGAACCTGCCGTACAGGATACGTAACGAGCCTTATATTAGGCGTTTTGCTTACTGCGGTAGGTCAGCTTATAACGCTTCCGCTTCTTCAGCTTACAGAGTGCCCCGAAAGCGTTCTTCCCGGTGCAGAAATGTACCTTCGAATCTATTTCTGCGGTGTTCCCGCATTGATGTTCAACAACTATGCCGCATCGGTGCTTCGAATGACGGGAGATTCGAGCTCGCCATTCATCTACTTTTCTGTTTCGGGCGTTATAAACGTGATATTTAACGTGGTGTTCGTGCTTTTGTTCGGAAATCCCGTTATGGGTGTTGCTCTTGCTACTATTCTGTCGATGTACATAGCCGCTGTTTTGTTCTTCATTCATCTTGTAAAGCTTGACGGGCCGTGTAAACTTGAGCCGTTCAGTTTAAGTATGCACCTGCCGACTCTGCTTAGGATTGTTCGCTACGGAATTCCTTCTTGTATATCCTCGGCTACATTCAGCATGACAAATCTTATTATTCAGCCTGCAATTAACGCCTTTGGCGAGGTTGGACTTGCGGGAAGCGCCGCATCGGCTTCCATAGAAGCCTATCTTTATTCTATAACCGCATCCTTTAACACGGCTGTCGTTTCCTTTATGGGGCAGAATATCGGCGCGGGAAATAAGGAAAGAACGGTAAAGGTTCTTAAAACTGCGTATATCGTGGCAATAATTATGATGTCGGTTTATACTGTGCTTATAATCGGTCTTGGCCGTCAGCTTCTCGGTTTGTTTATTCCCGGCGAAGCCGAAGCCATTGAGTTCGGTCAACTAAGGCTAACCTTTATTATGAGCGCTGCTATGATTAACGGCATAATGAACGTAAATTCAGGCGCTCTTCAGGCTTACGGCTTTACAATAGGGCAGATGATATCAAATCTTGTGGGGGTATGTCTTTTCAGAATTATCTGGATGTTCTGTATTTACCCTATGAACAGAGTTCCGTGGCTGCTCTGGCTTTGTTATCCCGTTTCCTGGGTAATGACTGCTATCGGAGTCTTTGTTATTGTGCTTGTTCTGACAAGTAAATACAAAAAAGGAAAAGCCTTTAAACTTTAAAATATATAGGAGAACTATATGGAATTTTTAACTGATATTGCAGAGTGGTGTATGCCATTTCTCTATTTTCTTCGTGATATAGGAAATCCGGTGTTCGACTTTTTCTTCGAAACCGTAACTCATCTTGGCGAGGAAACCGTATTTCTTGTGATTTCGATAATTTTCTTCTGGTGCATAAACAAGAGAGAAGGATATTTCATTCTTCTTTCGGGACTTGTAGGCACTCTTGCAAATCAGGCATTGAAGCTGGTTTGCCGTGTACCCCGTCCTTGGATTATTGACGGTGAATTTTTGCCCATAGGTAATTCTATCGAGGAAGCTACCGGCTATTCATTCCCCTCGGGACATACGCAAAACGTGGCAACTACCTTCGGTTGTATTGCCGCATATAACAAAAAGAAACGCTGGGTTACTATCGTTTCTGTGGTCATTATCTTCCTTGTTTCGTTTTCCAGAATGTATCTTGGCGTGCATACGCCCCTTGACGTTATAGTATCTCTTCTTATTTCTCTCGGTATAGTTTTAGTTCTTCGCCCCTGGTTTGAAAGCGACGAGAAATTTGACAAGGCATATCCAATAATCGTCAGTGTTTCGGTAGTTCTTTCCACCGCTTTCCTTATGTACGTTCTGGCTGTGAACGGTGATGCGGGACTTAGCTTCACTAATTACAATTCGGCTTATAAGAATGCCTGTACTCTTCTCGGCTGTACCGTAGGACTTGTTATAGTATGGTTTGTTGATACGGGATACGTTCATTTCGAAACCAAAGCGCCCTGGTATGCCCAGATAATCAAGCTGATTTTGGGATTCGGTATCGTTATTCTTATAAAAGAGGGCCTGGCGTCTCCTCTTGAATCGCTCTTTAATAACGAATACGTTGCAAGAATTATCAGATATTTCCTGATTGTAACGTTTGCGGGTGCGGTTTGGCCCATAACCTTTAAGTGGTTTGCTAAAATGAAGATTAAGTCGCTTGATAAATTAGGCAAACGCACAAAAAATCTCTTCTTACGCAAAAAAACTTGAATATTGTGAGAAAAGTCGGCAGTTTTTATTGCCGACTTTTCATTTTATCTTTATAAATATAAAATTTAAAAATACTATTTACTTTTTTAAATATTTGTGGTAAAATATTATGAATAATAATCTTTGGAGTGCCTTTTTATGAAATGTCCCGTTTGTAATTCCCAGGATTCGAGAGTTCTTGACTCACGCCCCATTGACGATGGCGCAAGCATAAAGCGCCGCCGTGAGTGCCCCTCCTGCGGTAAAAGATTCACAACCTACGAGGTCGTTGACACAGTGCCTATTGCCGTTGTTAAGCGTGACGGCAGAAGAGAATTCTTCGATAAGCACAAGCTTGTGCTCGGTATTGAGCGTGCCTGCCAGAAGCGTCCCGTAAATCCCGAGGAAATTGCAGCTTCTATCGAATCCGAGCTTCAAAACTCCATTATAACCGAAATTGATGCCAAGGACATCGGAGAGATGGTTCTTAGAAGACTTAAGGAAATCGACATTGTTTCCTATATCCGTTTTGCGTCGGTTTACCGTGAATTTAAGGACGTTGACTCCTTTATGAACGAGATAAGCAGCCTTTCGGAAAAGGAGAAGGGCGGAAACAAGAAATGATAAGAAGTATGACCGCTTTCGGCAGAGCAAAATGCGAGGGCGCCGAAAAGGATATTACCGTTGAAATAAAAAGCGTAAACTCCAGATTCTTTGATTGCAACGTTAAGCTTCCAAGAGCATATATTTTCCTTGAAGAGAGAATAAAGGAGCTTGTTAAGTCTTACGTTTCAAGAGCAAAGGTTGACGTTTTCGTCACCGTTGACAATCATACCGCAGGTATAGGTCAGGTCGGTATCGACAGAGCCTTTGCCGAAAGCTATATTGCAGCTCTCCGAACTCTCGGAAGCGAATTTTCTCTTCGTGACGATATAAGCATAATGAGTGTTGCCAGAAATCAGGATATATTCACTTATGACAGAGCCGAAGAGGATCTTGAAGCCGAATGGACTACCTTTAAGGCGGTTCTTGAAGAGGCTCTTTGCGGTTACACCGCTATGCGTACGGCGGAGGGCGAAAAAGCAGAGCGTGATATTAAAGAAAAAATTGAGCTTGTTCGCGGATATGCCGACGAGGTCGAAAAAATATCCAAGGAAGACACCGTTGGATACCGTGATAAGCTTGAAGCAAAAATACGTGCGATTCTTGGCGAGGTTGACGTGGAGGTTGACGAAAACCGCCTTCTTACCGAGTGTGCCATCTGGGCAGACAAGATTGCTATTGACGAGGAGCTTGTAAGGCTTCGCTCTCATTTCGGAGCATTCTACGATATAGCATCTTCCAAAGAACCCTCCGGCAGAAAACTCGATTTCCTAATGCAAGAATTAAACCGCGAAACCAACACCATAGGCTCTAAGTGCAACAACTCCAAAATTGCCCATATAGTTGTTGCAATGAAGGGAGAGTTGGAAAAAATCCGCGAGCAAGTGCAGAATATAGAGTAAAATTTTGCGAATTGCTTCGGAGTTTTCGGTTTTGCCGTAGATAACTACGGCGGGCAACACGAAAATCCTTGCACTTCATCAAAATTTTATCTCTATCTTCCAAAGAGATTTTGCGAATTGCTTCGGAGTTTTCGGTTTTGCCGTAGGTAAAAACATCGAATAAATTCGGCGAATTACCGCAGAGTTTTTTAGCTTGACGTAGATAACTACGCCGGCGCCAAAAAATCTTTGTACTTCATCCGAATTTCTCCGTGTTTTTAGTGCCTCACTTTCAGTTTCTAAAGAAGGAAAAAAATATGAAATTTATAAACATTGGTTTTGGAAATATGGTTTCCGCTAACCGTATAGTTGCAATAGCTTCTCCCGACTCCGAGCCTATAAAAAGGCTTGTGCGTGATGCAAAGGAAGCGGGCAGGGTTATTGACGTATCCTGCGGAAGAAGAACGAGAGCCGTTATCGTGACGGATTCCGAGCACGTTATTCTTTCTGCAATTCAGACAGAAACAATTACTAACCGTCTTGCTATCGATGATGAGATAGAAGAAGAGGAAGAATAAAAATATACTATAAAAAATTATAATATGCCGTAGGGCAGAATGGAGATAAAAATGATTTATCCTACAATTGACCAGCTTACAAAGGGACAGTTCAACCGCTATGAGCTTGTGGTTGGTGTTGCAAAGTGCGCACGTATCGTTACCGACGAGTACATCGAGATGAGAGCTAATGCTCAGAAGATGATCGACAATCACGAGACCGAAAAGCCTCTTGCAGCTCTTATAGACCCCGAATACAAGGACAAGAAGGCTGTAAAAATTGCTATTGCAAAGCTTGAAGAGGGCAGATTCCAGCTCGCTCGCCCCGAAAATCTTAAATAAAAATCAAACGAAAGGAAAGCGGTATGTATTGTGAGGTATATCTTTTTGATGCTCCATATCATATAGACCGCCCTTTTGACTATTCCTGCGGTGAGGACATTCGCCCCGGTAATATAGTTGACGTTCCTTTCGGAAAAGCAAATAGACTTCGTCGTGGTGTGGTTACAAAAATCAAAGCCGCATCAGATGGCGAGGGAATCAAGCCCGTGCATTCGGTTGGATACGACCGATATTCCTTTACTGAGGAGATGCTCGGGCTATGCCTGTTTTTAAAGGAATATACTCTTTGCACCTTTGGCGAGGCTGCAAAGACTCTGCTTCCGCCCGGAGCGCTTTCCGAGCTGCCTAATATAAAGTACAAAAAAACAGCCGTTCTCAATATGCCAAAAGAAGCCGTTTTGACTATCTTTAACCTCAAAGGCAGAGCCGGAATATCCAGCGAAGGGCAAAGGGAGATAGTAAGATTCCTTTTAGATGTCGGAAGTGCCGATATGGAGCTTATAAAGGCTCTTCACGGAGTCACTTCGGCAAACGTAAAGGCTCTTGAAGCCAAGGGAATAATAAAGGTTGTCGCTACCGAAACCGTGCGAAATCCTTACGCTGCCTACGCACAGAACAGAGACTATTCCGAAATAGTTTTAAGCGATGAGCAGCAAAAGGCTTTTGATACCATACAGTCGCTCTACGAGGACAAAAAGGCGAAAGCCGCCCTGCTTTACGGTGTAACCGGAAGCGGCAAGACCAAGGTAATTCTTAAGGCTATTGACCGTACTATATCCGACGGAAAGACGGTCATTATGCTTGTGCCGGAAATATCCTTGACACCGCAGACCGTAAACATTTTTTGCAGGAGATACGGTGAGCGTGTGGCGGTAATTCATTCATCCCTCTCAAAAGGTGAGCGACTTGATGCCTGGAGAAGAATAAAGGCTGGAGACGTTGACCTTGTAATAGGAACACGCTCGGCAATCTTCGCACCTCTTGAAAATATCGGACTAATCGTCATTGACGAGGAGCACGAGCACACCTATAAATCCGAGTCCGACCCCAAATATCACGCAAGAGATATTGCCGCATACAGATGCGGAAAGTGGGGAGCACTAATGCTTCTTGCATCGGCAACCCCCTCTCTTGAAAGCTTCTACAAGGCGGAGCAGGGAATATACACCCTTGTAACTCTGCGTCAGCGTTATGGCGGAGTGAAGCTGCCAAAGGCGGTTATAGTCGATATGCGTGAGGAGCTGCGTCTTGGCAACACCTCTCCAATAAGCCAAAGGCTTCACGACGAGCTGAAATACACCTATGAAAATAGCCGTCAGGCTATAATTTTCCTTAACAGAAGAGGATTTTCCACCCAGATAAGCTGCAAGGAGTGCGGCGAGGTATTAAGCTGTCCGAGATGCTCGGTATCTCTTACCTATCATACCGATTCCGACGGTGGCAGACTTCTTTGTCACCTTTGCGGATATAGCGAAAGAACTCCAAGAAACTGTCCGTCTTGCAGTGCGGATAAGCTTTCGTTTTTAGGCTACGGAACACAAAAGCTTGAGTCCGAGCTTGGCAGATTTCTGCCCGACCTTACGGTTATGCGCATGGATGCAGACACTACGGGTGGAAAACTTGCTTACGACAGAATGCTTGAGGATTTCAGAAGCCTTAAGGCGGATATTCTTCTCGGTACTCAAATGGTTGCAAAAGGCCACGATTTCCCCAAGGTGACTCTTGTGGGTGTTGCACTTGCGGACACCTCTCTTTACGTCAGCGATTTCAGGGCATCCGAGCGTACCTTTGCTCTTTTGACTCAGGTTATCGGCAGAGCCGGAAGAGCCATTGACGACGGAGTTGCGGTAATTCAGACCTTCGCTCCCAAAAACGAGATAATACGTCTTGCCTGTATTCAGGATTACGATAAATTCTACGAGGGAGAAATCGCTATAAGAAAAGAGCTGTCATATCCTCCGTTTTGCGATATGGTACAGCTTACTCTTACCTCTTCGGACGAAGCAACCCTTAAAGAAAGCGCAAAAAAGCTTCACGAAAAAATGGTAGAGAAGCTTGAAGGCGAGTTCAAAAATCTGCCCTTCCTAGTGTTTGGCCCATTTGAAGCGCAGGTATATAAATTAAATGAAAAATACAGAATGCGTATGGTGGTTAAATGCCGTCTTACCAAGGAATCGAGGAAACTTTTCCACGAGCTTCTTTGCGAGTTCTCTTTTGCGAAGGACGTTTCTTTGGCAATAGACTTAAATCCACTTACGGTATAAAATAAAAGCGAGGAATAAAAAATGGCAAAGCTTAAAATCGTTAAATTCGGTGACCCGATGCTTAGAAAGGTATCCCGTCCCGTAACCGAAATAACCCCCAGAATATGCACACTAATCGACGATATGATTGAAACTATGCGTTCTGCTGACGGCTGCGGACTTGCTGCGGTGCAGGTTGGCGTTCTTCGCCGTATTGCGGTAATTGAAACCGAGGAGGGCAAGGTTTACGAGCTGATTAATCCTAAAATTATTGCCTTTGCGGGCGAGCAGCAGGAAAACGAGGGGTGCCTTTCCAATCCCGGAAATTACGGAATAACCAAGCGTCCGAAGTCTGTGACCGTAAGAGCTATGGACAGAAGCGGTAAGGAATACGAGCTTACCGGCTCGGACCTTCTTGCAAGAGCAATCTGCCACGAGTGCGACCATCTTGACGGAAAGCTCTATACCGACGTGCAGATTCGTCCTCTCTCTCCCGAGGAGTTAAAGTAATTCGGAGGAAAATATGAATATTATGTTTATGGGTACGCCCGAAATTTCGGCTACCTGCCTAAAAAAACTTTTAGACGACGGCCATAAGGTGACTAGCGTTATATCCCGTGAGGATAAGCCCAGAGGACGCAAAATGGTTATGACTCCCACGGTGGTAAAAACCTTGGCTTTGGAAAATAATATTCCCGTATACACCCCCAAAACTTTAAAGGACGAAGAGTTTGAGGGCCTTTTAAAGAACATATCACCCGATTTGATCGTGGTTGTGGCTTATGGAAAAATACTGCCGAAAAGCGTTATAGATTTCCCAAAATACGGCTGTATCAATCTTCACGTTTCTCTTCTTCCCAAGTACAGAGGAGCAGCTCCTATGCAAAGGGCGATTATGGAGGGCGAAACCGAGACCGGTGTTACTGTAATGTATATGGACGAGGGACTTGATACCGGTGATATTATAGCTATCGAGAAGTTCCCCATTTCTCCTATCGACGATTTTGAAGCAATACACGACCGTTCGGCAGAAATCGGCTCGGAGTTGCTTTCGAAAACTATTGTTGAAATAGAAAAGGGAAATATAGAAAGAAAGAAGCAGGACGACTCTCTTGCAACCTATGCAAAGAAGGTTGAAAAGGAAGATTGTAAACTTGACTTTACATTACCTGCTAAAAAGCTTGATTTTATCATAAGAGGTGTGACACCTATTCCGGGTGCTTTTGCCTATCATAACGGCAAAATGCTGAAAATTAACAAAGCGACTCCCATAGACAAAAGGGGAGAAGTTGGAAAGGTTTATGCTCTTGATGACAAGGGCGAGGGAGCTATAAGCGTTGGCTGCGGCGAAGGCTCGCTTCTTATAACCTCGGTCATTCCCGAGGGCAAGGGCAAAATGAGCGCCGGAGACTTTATCCGAGGAAGAAAAATAAATTTAGGCGATATTCTTGAGTAAAACCGAAAGGAGATAGAGATGAATATAAGAAAAATAGCTCTTGATATGCTTCTTGACTTTGAGCTTTACGGAAAATACGTGAATTTGTCTCTTTCTTCCCATTCGGCAGACAAACTCATCCCCTCGGAAAGAGGACAGCTTACGGCTCTTCTTTATACTGCCGTTGAGCGAAAATTGACCTACGATTACTATATTGCATCTCTTTCGGGCAGAAATATTCAGGATATTGACCTTTACACTAAAAATCTTTTAAGGCTTGGACTTTGTCAGCTGCTTCATATGCAGTCTATACCCGATTTTGCGGCTACCAACGAAACGGTAAAGCTATCCAGAAACAAGGGTGAAGCCTCTTTTGTCAACGGAGTGCTTCGAGCTGCTGCAAGAAATAAGGAAAATATGCCTCTTCCGCCGAAAGAAAAGAATTTTAAGAGATACCTTTCGGTAAAATATTCTTTTCCCTTATGGCTTGTGAAGCATTTTGCATCTCTTTTCGGTGACGAGGGGTGCGAGGAGCTTTTAAAATTTTATAACGGTGAAAAATATACCGATATTACGGTAAACAAAAATAAAACTGCCTTCGATAAGCTAAAGGAAAGCCTTGGAGCAGAGAATTATATAGGAAACGGCTTAAGTTTGCGACTTCAAGGCTCGGTAAATCCCGAAAGGCTATGCGGCTTTTCGGAGGGAGAATTTTTCGTTCAGGATTCAGCATCGGCTACTGCCGTTTGCGTTCTTAATCCCTTAAAGGGAGAGAGGATTATTGACGTTTGCTCCTGCCCCGGCGGTAAGAGCTTTGCTGCGGCTTCTCTTATGGAAAACGAGGGCGAGATTTACTCCTTTGATATTCACAAAAGCAAACTTTCTCTTGTCGAAGAGGGAGCAAAGAGACTAGGTATATCTATTATAAGCGCCGAGGAGTGCGACGCGCTTTGTCCCAAGGAAGAGCTTTTCGCTACCGCTGACAAGGTTATTTGCGACGCTCCCTGTTCGGGACTTGGAGTTCTTTCGAAGAAGCCCGACTTAAGGTATAAGGACGAAGAGTCGGTGTCAAAGCTTCCGTCACTTCAGCTTGATATTCTTACGGCTTCCGCAAAATATCTTAAAGCGGGCGGTGAGCTTCTTTACTCCACCTGCACCTTAAATCCTGCCGAAAACGAAGAGGTTGTTAGGGCATTTCTTGATAAAAATCCCGATTTCAGCCTTGTCGATTTCAAGGTAGGCGACCTTTCTTCCGAAAACGGAATGCTTACTCTTATACCCCATATTCATAAAACCGACGGCTTCTTTATGGCGAAGCTGAAAAAGGATTTTTAAAATGACAGATAAAAAAGACTTGTATTCAATGCTCCCGGAGGAGCTTGAAGCATATTTTGTTTCGCTCGGTGAGCCGAAATTCCGAGCAAAGCAGGTTTTTCCACGCCTTGCGGCAGGAGCGTCTATTGACGGACTTACAAATCTTTCAAAGGCTTTAAGGCAAAAGCTCTCGGAAGAATGTATCGACACTCTTCCAAAGGTAGAAGAAAAGCTTGTTTCGAAAATTGACGGAACGGTAAAATATCTTTTCCGACTTCACGACGGCTCTTGTATTGAGAGCGTTTTTATGAAATATAAGCACGGAAACACCCTTTGCATCTCAAGCCAGGTAGGCTGCTATATGGGCTGTAAATTCTGTGCGTCGACCATTGGCGGTAAGGTTCGTGACCTTTACCCCTCGGAGCTTCTTGGGCAGATAATTGCCGCACAGATGGACTCGGGCGAACGCATTTCAAACATCGTAATGATGGGCATTGGCGAGCCGCTTGATAATTTTGATAACGTAATCAAGTTTTTAAATCTTGTAAACCACCCAGACGGACTTAATATCGGCTACCGCCATATTTCGCTTTCCACCTGCGGTGTTGTTCCGGGAATATACAAACTTGCAGAGGTGGATATTCCGATAACTCTTTCAATATCTCTTCACGCATCAAACGATGAAAAGCGTACCGAGATAATGCCGGTAAACAAGAAGTGGAAGATTGCGGAGCTTCTTTCGGCTTGCGTTGACTATTACAAGGTGACCGGCAGAAGAATATCCTTTGAATATACCCTAATTTCGGGTAAAAACGATACCGAAGCCGATGCAAACGAACTTGCGTTGCTTTTAAAGAATGCATTTAAGGGTACGGGCGCTCCTATTCACGTGAACCTTATTAGGGTAAACGAGGTTAAGGAAACCGGATTTAAAAAGGGAAGCGCCGAATCGGCAAACAACTTCGCAAAGGCGCTTGAAAAGCAGGGTGTCGTAGCAACCGTAAGACGCAGACTCGGAGCTGACGTTAACGCAGCCTGCGGTCAGTTAAGGCGTTCGTCTATGCAGAAAAATCAAGACAATCAAGAGGTAGAAGATTGATAAAGGAAAAATACGGAAAGGTAGTTAAAGGCCTTGGCGGTCTTTACGAAACGAGAGTCGATGAGGGCGGCGAGATATTACGCTATGCCTGTCGCGCCAAGGGAATACTTAAAAGAGATGAAGAAAAGGTGCTTGTTGGCGATAACGTCAAAATAACGGTGGACGAGTCAACTCCCGACGGTATAGTTATATCCGAGATTGATGAGAGAAAAAATTCGCTTATCCGTCCGCCACTTGCAAATCTTGATTATCTTTTTATCGTTTTTGCGGCAGTAAAGCCGTCGCCGGTTATCGAAACGGTGGATAAGCTTATATCAATTGCCGAGCATAACTCCATAACTCCCGTAATAGTTATAACGAAATCCGACCTTTCCTCGGATTCAAGCGAGGAATACGAGTCGATATATAAAAAGGTGGGACTTTCTACCTTTGTAACCTCTTCGGAAGCGGGTAGGGGACTTTGTGAATTGAAAAATTACATAAAGGAAAATGTAAGAGAGGGAAAAACCGCAGCCTTTGCAGGTGCTTCGGGAGTTGGAAAATCGACTCTTATGAATGCTCTTTTCCCCTCGCTCTCTCTTGCTACCGCAGAAATTTCAAGGAAAATCGAACGAGGCAGACACACCACCCGTCACGTTGAAATTTTCGACATTGAAAATACTCCCGACACCGGCTTTCTTGCCGATACTCCCGGCTTTTCGCTTATTGACTTTGCACGTTTTGATTTCTTCAGCCTTGATGAGCTTTTGCCCACTTTCAGAGATTTTATGCCTTATGTTGGCGGCTGTCGCTATGCCGACTGCGCTCATTTTGGCGAGGGTGAGGACGAATGCGCTGTTGCAAGAGCTGCAAAAAACGGTGAAATAGCTCCTACAAGACTTGAATCCTATCGCTCGATTTACCGAGTACTTAAAGATAAAAAGAACTACGAATAATTAAAAAAACAGAAAAAAGGAAGAGGGTTTCTCTTCCTTTTTTGCTTAAAATGAAAATAATTGTTTTCTTTTTTGCATAAAATGATAGGTTATAATGTATTTATACGTGCCTTGATATACTCGCTATTTTGGAGTCTGCGGATTTTCTCGCTTGTGTATCTATCCCTCTTTAAGAAAAAATATTTTAATTTGCAAGTATTAACTATTGACAAAGTAAAGCTATTATGATATACTTTTAGAGTAAATATTTTACGGAGGTGTACTATGGAACACATCAAGACCATTGAAACCAAGAACCTTTGCGAAAGCGCAAAGAACGGCGGATGCGGCGAGTGCCAGACTTCCTGCCAGTCTGCTTGCAAGACCAGCTGCGGTATTGCAAATCAGCAGTGCGAAAACAAAAAAGAAAGCAAATAAGTTCATTCGGGAAGTGCCGCCGCATGGCGGCACTTTTTCATAATATACAGAGGCAATTATGATACACCAATATAAATTAAACGGATACAATATCGTGCTCGACGTTTGCTCGGGTTCGGTTCACGTTGTGGATGACGTGGCGTACGATATCATTGCTCTTTTTGAAAATAACGATAAGGACAGCGTTATAAAAGAGATAAAAGAAAAATATTCCGCAACCGAAGGTATAAGCGAATCCGAAATATGCGAGTGCTACGAACAGATCGTCGAGCTGAAGAATGCAGGAAAGCTATTCGTGCCCGATACCTTTAAACCCATGGCACGAGAGCTTAAGAGAAAAACCGCAGGGGTTATTA
>JAZTXO010000068.1:0-19498 GCA_045636445.1 Eubacteriales bacterium
CAACATGGGTAGCGGAACAAGCGAATAGCAAGTTGCTATAAATACATCTTTAAAGCTACCTTCACCTTCAAACAATGTTGTAATACACCAGTTTGCAATAACCCAAAGCATAACGGGTGCAAGAATAGAAGTTGCAGACATGAAATAGGAGGTTGTACCACCTTGAGGATTCTGCAAATAACTTGTACCAAGAGATTGATAAATAAATGTCAAACATGTAATAGCAAGCCAGAACAACGCACCGCGAACAGAACCACGTTTTTCGTGCTTCAAATCCCAGAAACCGTCGAATGGGTGGAATATCAGATGGAATACATACAGAAGCTCTTCAGCATAGGTCTTCTTACCAACCTTAAGCGTAACAGCCTTGTTTCTCTTCTTTGCATATCCAAGGAACTTGAACAGAAGAAGAAGAAGGGCAATAATTCCCACAATAAGAGGAATCATAAACTTGGAGATAAACTCCTTACGAACCTCTGCAAATGCAAGAGCATAATACTCGGTTTCGTATGCGCTTTCAAGCATCTCCATAGCTTCATCATACTCACCGAGGTGGTAGAGAGCTTTACCGATACCTATATAAGCAAGGTCGAAGTTGTTGTTACGTGTAAGAACGTTCTGCCAATATTTGATTGTGTCGCCAAATTTGTGATCGTTCTCATTGTGAAGCGCCTGCATTATCATGTTACAGTATTCTGTAGGATGATAAACAGTGAGATAATAACCGGTCTCGGATTTATCGAGTATAACCATATTATACTTATAATCAACATATCCGGTCTCTTCGGAATTGAAAACGGGCTGATATGTCAAACCGATACACGCTGCACTGTTACCAAGCTGTTCACCTTTGTTACCAAATGCAAACAAAAGGTTACCGTTCTTGTCATAAGTGAAGGTTCTCTGTCTGGAACTGTCGAGAATTGTCCATGAACCCTCGTCACCTATTGCAACGTCGATAATCGTTGAAGGCTTCTGCTCAACAGCGCTCAAAGAGTTGATAACTTCTCCACCGGGATCGAAGAAGCCGTTACGCTTCATGATCTCGACACCCATAGAGTTAAGCTTCTTAACAGGAGAATATGCAGAAAGCTTGGTTTTCAATGTTGCTACCTGTTGCTTGAGGTCGGAGGCCTTAGAGAAGGTGATGGTAGCGTAAACGAATCCGTTTTCATCAACAGTCAAGTTGTTGAAGGGATCGGGCAACTGCAATACCGAGCTCTGCTTCTGTTCAAGAGTTTGGAAATTCTTCCAAATCTGATCCATAAAGTCGGTAGTTACCTTCTGCGCGCCGATAAATCCGGTAAACACACCTTCATTGGACATAACTATGATACCCTTGTAACAGCTCTTGGAAACTACGAATATTCTTCCGTACTTATCAACTGCTATTGCGCTGGGTTCAAATTCGCCCTCGTCGAGCATACCTGCAATAGGAGGCTGCTCTATTGTTCTAATGTAATTGTAGTTTTCGTCAAATACAACGATATTTTTGCTTCCGGTGTTACAAACGTAAATCTGTCTGCCGGAACCGTCAACCATAAGCTGAGAATTAGTAACGTAAACACCTGCGGGAGCATTAAGAACTCTATCCTTGTTGTTTTCATCAATATAATTACTAATTATACCCATAACCTTAAGACCGTCAGCCTCAAGGATAACGATACGGTTGTTGTTCTTATCAGCGATATAGATGTTTCCGTCTTCATCTGATACAACGTCAGAGGGAGCGTTAAGAGCAAGGTTGCCGAATCTCTCGGATTCAGAGTAGCAATAAACCTTTGCCTTCTTCAATACATCGTTGCCTTTGGTCTTTGCATCAACAGTTTTCCATTCGCTGGAAGACTCACCGTTGTAATAAATCGAAGTAATAAGTTTGGAATCATTAAAAACGTTTTCTTCGATAACGCTAATAGAGGTAGGAAGATAAAGTCCTACTACACGGCTTAATGCATCCTTGTAAACTCCTTCAGCCAACTTAGCTGTGTCTGCATCATAACCGAGAGTATCAAAATCAGGAATCTTAAAGGTGTTAGAACCAAGTCCAACTACAGGATGCTCCTGATATTCATCAAGAACCTCAACGTTTACAGAGAGAAGGCCCATCTTATCGAAGAGCATCGTGCGATAATCTTCAAGATCGGAGTTAAGATTTGCAGTATCTACCTTAACCTTCTTATCCGCAAGTCCGTCAGCTACCTTTTCAGCAATAACATTCTTAATAGCGTCAACAAGCTCATCAACCTCAAAGTATGTGCCATCAACGTCAACAATATCATCGGGATTGAGCGAAATGGTCACTTCCTGGGCAGCAGATGCATTTCCGTAAACGGTATTATAGATCTCATCGATCTGAACAAGAATGTTAACAACAGTGTTGAGCTGTTCAACAGCATAACCGGAGGTATACGCTGTTCCGTCGGGATTTACGGTATAGCTCAAAATATCAGCAAGTTCAAAGCCTGAATTGGTTTCAGTCTGAGGCCATGAAACAATATCTCCGGTAGAGTCAAAGTGCCAATAGTCACCGTCAAGAAGACCCATAACCTTGGAGTTATACGATGTTACATCGGGAGTATATGCGTGAGGAGATGCCAACGCCTCACCGTCTATGGAATAAGTATACGTGTCGTACGACTCGTACGCAGAAGCGGAAAACGTGCCGAAGAGCAGAAGCGCAACCAGCGACATAACCACTATTTTAGTTAATTTACTTTTCATCGCTTCCTCCTCGCTTAGTCTTTCATACCCGACGAGCCCATCGTTTCAATGATCTGGCTCTGGTTAAGAACGAATACTCCGATAGGAACTATCATCATAATAACTATGGCTGCTGCACCTGCACCGGAACGGGCAATACCACCTGTTACGATCTGGTTGATAGCATAGTTGAAGGTTTTAAGTTCCTCAGAGTGAATATAAATGGATGCGCCCGAGTTCCAAAGTGACTTAAAGCACTCAATCATAAGCGTCAGCCAAGCAGGCTTAACCATAGGCATCGCTATGATAAGGAATGTTCTAAACTCACTTGCACCGTCAAGACGTGCAGACTCAAGAACTGTATCGGGAACAGACGATTCCATGAACTGCTTCATAAGGTAAAGACCCATTGTACCCGCCATAGAAGGTATAATAACCGAAAGATAGGTATCTACCCAACCGAAAGCGGAAAGAATAATGAAGTGAGTTACCTGGTTAACAGTAGAGTGGAACATAAGAGACATAACTATCATCTGGAATATTGCGTTTCTTCCGGGGAATCTCAGCTTTGCAAGAGAATATGCCGCCATGGAAGCAAGAACAAGGTTACCGCAAGTACCGCAGATAGTAATGAATACGGTATTAAATATGTATCTTGAGAAAGGTACCCACGAGTCACTCATAAGAGTAAACAGGTCTGAGAAGTTATCAAGAGTAGGCTTGATAACGTAGAATCTCGGAGGGAACATAAACAGCTCGTCGAGAGGCTTCAGAGACTGAATAACTACGTAGTACATCGGGAAGAACATTATAACACCGAGGATGGTGAGCATAAAGGTAATACCTGCGTCACCACCGGCAGAACGGTTAAGGACAACTTTATGTCCTCTGGTACGAAGTTTCTTTGCCATATACTACTCACCTACCTTCGAAAGTGCCTTCTTAACAAGGATGTTTGACGCAAACATCATTACGAAGAGCACAACTGCAATTGCCGAAGCATAACCAATCTCATAACGCGCACCGCCGTAGTCGTCAAGATGGTGCATTATGGTATGCGCCGCATAGTCAACCGACGGGAAGCCGCAAAGTGCGGTAACAACGCCGCCGAAGCCGAATGAGTTGGTGATAGCAAGTACCGCACCGAACATCATCTGAGGACGCATTGTGGGAAGAGTTATGTACCAAAGCTCCTGCCAACGGTTCTTAATACCGTCAACTGCGGCAGCCTCGTACATAGAGCGGTCAACTGTCTGGAAGCCCGCAATGAATGAAAGGAACGCAGTACCGAGAGACGTCCAAAGTGCAACCACTATACAAAGTCCCATAACGTACTGAGCATCCTCGAACCATAGGATCGGGGACGTTATAAGTCCCAGATCCATCAGAGTTGCGTTCGCCCAACCGTAAGAGTCGGATGAGAACAGCGTTTTCCAAATCAGGTAAACCTGACCGGAAATCGAGGGAGCGTAGAATACGAGAGTTACAACCGCACGGATCTTAGGAGGAAGCTCGTTTACAAACCACGCAACAAGAAGCGAAAGAATGTAGGAAACAGGACCTGTGATACATGCGAAAATAAGTGTATTCTGAATCGCAAGAATGAAGATTTCGTCTTCAAGGAAAAGTCTGATATAGTTATCAATGCCCTTCATATTAGGCGTCTGCAGCATGTTAAAGTCTGTAAGACTGAAGAACACGGAAAGCAAAACGGGAAGAACCGTAAATACTATAAAGAGAATAAGGAAGGGGAACAGCATAAAGTAAGCCGTCTTATTTCTCTTCATTTCTTTCCAAGTCCACTGCCACTTAGACATTTCGTCACGCTTTAACGGACGGCTGCCTTTTGCTACTGTTTTTGCTTGTGTCATAATCGGCCTCCTTTACTGATTTTTCTTGGGAACAGATTCGCCTTCCGCAAGGTCATCCTCCACATTGAAGAGGAAGTCGCCGAATTCTGCTCTCTTACGTGTAAGCTCTGTATTGATTGCGCCGATATAACGCTTCATAGCCTCCTGCGCAGGAGTACCGTCGTTGTACGCATCAAGGAATGCGAACTTCATATATCTTGCAATGATGTAAGAGCCGGGGTAGTTAACTATTGCATCAAGGTTTGCCATCTGATCGGAGATCGCAGCCTTTTCCTTTGCAGTCCAGGAAAGGTCGTTAATAGCAAGCTTGTTTGCGGTTTCATATTTTGCAGCAGGTCCAATAAGAGCAACTATACCGTTACCGTAGCTTGCCTGAACCTCACGGCTGGTCTGCCACTGTGTAAACTGCCAAGCTGCAAGAAGCGTATCGATTCCCTTCTTCTGGCAACCGTCAAGAAGAACCGTTGCGCCTATACCTGCAAGGGAGTCGTAGTTGTAAATCTTTTCGCCGGTTGCATCGTCGGTGTAAATTGAACCGGGAAGCGAACCGAATTCCCAAAGACCGCCAATTTCAGATGCAAATACTACAAGGCTGTTATAAATACTAATGTAATCACCAACAGTTATAGGCATTTCACCTGTTCTGAAACGGTTTGCGGTATCAAAGCTTACGGGAAGAGAGTGCTCGGTGTAAAGGCTACATACAAACTCGAAGGATTCAAGAGCGATATCAGAATCAAGGTTGATCTGCGCTCCTGCCCACTTAGCGTCATACTCATCGCCGTTCTCATACTTCCACATGCTCTCGCCCATCTGATAAATCATGAAGTCAAGAGCGCTTACGTAGCTGACACCTATTGTCATGTTACTTGCCTGAAGCGCAGGAAGAGCACCAATGAGCTGATCCCATGTTTCGGGAACTTTAAGATTAAGCTTTGCAAGAACGTCCATACGGTAGAACATCATAGCAAACGACATAGTCTGAGGAATACCGTAGGTTACGTCACAAAGTGTAAGTGTTTTCATAGCTGCATCAGCAAAGATCTCATCTCTTGTAGCAACGTCAAACTTGTTGGATACAAGAGTCATTCCGTTTGCAGCATCACCTGTAAGAAGCTCAGGCGTGTAAACTTCCCTGCCCGAAGCATCTTTATATACATAATTAAGGAATACGGAATTAAGCTCGGCATTTTTATCCTCGTCATCACTCAACTTCGCATTTCCGCTGACACCTATAATCGCATCACGAATAGCGTAGTTGATAACGTCTCCCGAACCAAGACCCATATATACGTCAGGTCCTTTACCTGAAAGAATGGAAGGAAGCAATGTACCCGCAGTAACGAGCTTCAAAGCTACGCCCTTACCGTAAGTATCGGTAAAGCCATCCTTTGCGTCGATCATAGAACGCCAGATCTGCGACTGGTCACGACCCATCGCAAGCCATACGTTTACCGCAGCGTCGCCATCATCGGCTTCTTCGGTAAGACCCATCTTGTCATAGTCGGTGAAGAACGAATATATGAAGGAGGAAATCTCAAACCAGATAGACTGGAAGAAGTTAGCTTTTGACTTGGGAATATCTTCATCATCAGCGCCTGTTGCAGGAACAATAGTTACAGAGTCGAGCATAAGCGAGCTGGTCTTGGAGCTATTGATCCAAGTACCGAGTGTACCGAGGTTAGATTTAAGCTGAGACATATTTTCAGCTATTTTTTCACCACCGTCAGCACCCATGAGAGAAAGAATACGAGCAACGGTATCAAGCGTTGCTATATGAGAGCCGTTCGTTCCGCAAAGAGCTTCAAGCTCGTCGGCAACGTTGGTGAGCTCTGCGGACTGTTCAAGAAGCTTAACAAGAGTTTCGGGCATATAATCAAGGAAGTTATAGTCCTGGTTCTTGTCAGGCTCAGCGCCTGTACGCTGAAGTATCTTCAAATAGCAGTCGTTGATAATGTTAAGAGCGTTTTCAACTCTTCTTATGTAATCCTTAAGGTCACCGAGAGAACACTCAAGATAAATGGTGTACTCAACGCCTTCCTCAAAGTAAAGCTCTATTTCCTGCTTGTTTTGAATAGGGTTGCCGTCATCGTCGAGAACCTTATTTCCACTCGCATCGTACTCATAAGAATAGAAGCCCATATATTCGGACTGCCATGCCTTATCGTAACCGAAACGAATACGGTATGCCTCATCGAAGGGAGCATCGGGAACTTCACCGTAAACACCGCCGGAAAGCTTTATAGCGCGGCAGATGAACATACCCTGAAGCGCATCCTGCTTAAATCTTGCACCGAGCTTATAAAGGCCGGTCTTGTTTACAGTAAACTTATAAGCTGCCCACTGTCCCATAGTGTCGTAGCTGTTTTCACCGATAACGTTATAAAGCTGCGACTTAGAGCTGATAGGATAGGTTATCGCAGAGGTGTTATCGTTGGTAGCCGCAACGGAAGAGTCGGAAATGAGATCCGGGAACTCAGCTTCAATAATTGTGGGAGCTGCATTAACGCTGGGAGCAATACCGCTGTACTGAGCGATATAATCCGCATAGCTCATCTTTCCGGAAGACTCGGAAGCGGTCGAAGGCGCTTCAGAGGGAATAAGTCTTATTTCCTTGATGATCATCGGCTCTCTTATAGCTTCAAGCGACAAGAAGTGCTCACCGTCACCAAAATAGAACTTAAGCGATCCTTCACTGTAACCCGAGGGGTCCTTACAAGAATATGTTGTCCAAGTAGAAACAGCTTTAGCCGAAGGAGCCATAGAGTTTCCGTTTATATCCTGAGTAATTTTATATGTGGTAACGGTCTGCATAAGTTTGCCGTTATCGTCAAGATAAGTCTTGGTTACGTACTTATAGTATCCTGCGTCATCTCCATCGGGTATCTGAACGTATTCAGCATAAGAACCGATCCTTGTGAAAGGAATAGCCGCTGCAGGAACTTCAACGGGATCAGACGTGGTCGCATAATCGTACTTCCAATGCTTGTCAAAGGAAATGCTACCAACTTCATCGAAGGGCACTTTGTAGTCTACCTTGAACTTACGCTCAATAGCACTTACGCTACTCTTCGTTCTAATCGGGAAGATATTGCCGCTTGCATCACTGTAGCTTTCCGCATCAATAATACAATCGAAATAATCGATCTCGATAGTATAGAAGCCTGCCTTACCGGGCTGAATAGAGAATACCCAAGAAGCTTCTCCTGCCTTACCCTCATTGTTAACAGAGGGAAGGAACACAGAGTTATTCTTATCCTCCTCGGAAAATTCCGTCCAGTTTTCGGGCGATTTGTTCATCGAGGCCAAAACCTCGGGACTGTTAGCCACAACAGATGCATCAACACCGGGAACCAGTGCGGAGCTGCCAAGGTGGATAACTTCACGATTAGGATGGTTTTCACCCAGAATATTGTCGGCGATGTAAGACTCGTACGACTCAGAAGACAATACCTGCTTCATTTCATCAAGGGTGGGAACCGTTCCTGTCTCGCCTTTGTAAGAACCGTTGCTATCAACTGTTAAAGCAGACGCTGTAAATGCCAAAGCACTAACAAGCAGCGTGAAACTAAGAAGCGTAGCAATCGATCTTAAAAAGATTGACTTTTTCATTTGCTGATTTCCTCCAAAAATACTTTCATATACCAAAAGAGCGCAAATTTCCCTTTTAATATACAAGTATTATAACACAACGTCTTTTATAAGTCAAGAAAAAAATCGTGCGCCCCCTCGATGCTAATTAATGTTGAATGTGTACCAATGTTCATCGGTTTTTGTCGAATGTAAACCATTGTTTACAATATTTTTTCATCGAAGTAAGATAAATCAATGCAAAGTAAATGAATTTTACCTAAAATGCACGTTTTTCGAAGCTTTTTAGCTTGTTAAACGGAAATAGTAAATATAATTTACCTTTAAATCGTTGTTTTTTGCATTTTTACGCTTTTTTGTCGTTTGTGCAGGGTGCACAATTTATCAATGTTTTTTTCTACATCATTAAAATTCGGTATTAAGCCATTTTTGGAGCATTTTAGCTCAATACAGTCCCAAAAATTCAAAAAATCATCTAAAAACAAAAAATCGGTAGCCTATTTCACCGCCTAAACAGAAAAATAAGCTACCTTAAATTTATATTAATTATTTATATATCCGCCGAAAGCAACCTTGTCATCAATATAAGCCACAGCCGATTGTCCGGGGGCGGCAATTACCGGATTTTCGAATTTTATGAGAGCCGTTCCGTCGCAAAACAACTCGCACTGCGCCAAAATAAGAGACGCACTGTACCTCAATTTTACAGGCAAACTAATCAAAACCTTGGCGGAAACCGGTGCGTCAATTCCGGAATAAACAACGTCGGAAATCATTATTTCCTTTCTTCCGTTCATACTGTATTCCAACTTAATTTCATTTGTTTGCGGTGAAATTTCGGTCACAAAAACACGCGCGCCAAGGGATATTCCAAGGCCCTTACGCTGCCCCACGGTATAGTGAATTATACCTTTATGCTTTCCGAGAATCTTACCCTCGGAGTCAACAAAATTACCTTCGGGGCATACGCCTTTTACACTTTCGATATACTCTGTGTAATGACCGTCAGGAAGAAAACAAATCTCCTGACTATCCTTTTTTCCAAAAACAGATATATTTTCGTCTTCAGCGAGGCTTCTCACCTCACTCTTATCAAAATCGTACAAAGGAAGTATAAGCTTTTCAAGAATGCTTTGCGGAAGTCTGTAAAGCATATAACTCTGATCTTTAGCCGTGTTTGTCGATCTCTTTACGGCATATCTTCCGTTTTCGCAAACGACACTTGCATAATGTCCGGTTGCAATTTTGTCAAAACCATTTTCTATTGCAAAATCATACAGAGCCTTGAACTTCACCTTTTCGTTACAGAGTATGCAGGGATTGGGAGTTCTTCCCGCAAGATATTCGTTAGCAAAATTTTCTTTGACTATTCTTTCAAAGGCATCTCTTGCATCGACCTCATGCAATTTAATACCAATCTCATCAGCCACCTGCCTTGCCGATTCAAGATCGCAATGTTCGTGCATAACAAGCACACATCCTTCGACCTCATACCCCTGTTTTTTTAACCCGGAAGCGACAACTGCGCTATCAACTCCGCCACTAATTCCAACAAGAACTTTAATATGCATACACCTCCCTAAATAGCGTTTTTGATAGAAATATGACAACAATTGTTGTCATATTTCTACATTTTTTTCACATATAACAAGCAAACGGCTCCGTTATATGGAGCCGTTGTTTTCTTAAAATTATTCCTCGTCGTGAGACTTTTCAATTTCAAAATCAACCGGCTTGCCTATATTTGTATAATAGTCGGCAACAGCAGTTTTGATAGCCTCCTCAGCAAGAACAGAACAATGCACCTTAACGGGCGGAAGTCCGTCGAGAGCCTCGACAACAGCTTTGTTAGTAAGTTTCAAAGCATCATCAACGGTATGTCCTTTTACAAGCTCGGTAGCCATAGAAGATGTGGCAATAGCAGCGCCGCATCCGAATGTTTTAAACTTGCAATCGGTGATAACTCCGTTATCGTCTATTTTAAGATACATTTTCATTATATCGCCGCATTTAGCATTTCCTACAACGCCAACGCCATCTGCATTTTCAATCTCACCTACGTTTCTCGGATTGGTGAAATGATCCATTACCTTTTCACTGTATTTCATGATTTTCCTCGTTTTCTATCAAAAATATGTTCTTTATCAAACTGTTAATTTGTTTTTTACGATCTCTTCCCAAAGAGGGCTCATATTGCGAAGCTTTTCCACAATTGAGGTTACGTTTTCGATAATATAATCTATATCCTCATCGGTGGTTTCGGAAGAAATGGTAAGCCTTAAAGAGCCGTGAGCCTTTTCGTGAGGCACACCCATCGCAATAAGCACGTGAGACGGCTCAAGGGATGCGGTAGAGCAGGCAGAGCCGGTAGATGCGCAAATTCCGGCAATATCAAGCCAAAGAAGAAGACTTTCGCCCTCGATAAACTCAAAGCCTATGTTAGCATTTCCTGCAAGTCTTTCGGTTCTATGACCGTTAAGTTTTGAATAAGGTATCTTGGTAAGGCCGTCGATAAGTCTGTCTCGCATTGCTCTTACTCTATCAAGCTCGCCAAGTCTTTCCTTGGCAAGTTCCAAAGCTCTGCAAAGTCCGAGAATATAAGGCAAATTCTCTGTTCCGCCTCTTTTACGACGCTCCTGTCCGCCGCCCTCAATAAGATTGTTTATAACAACACCCTTACGAACAAAGAGCATACCTATTCCCTTGGGAGCGTGTATTTTATGTCCGGAAAGAGCAAGCATATCAACATCGAGCTTTGAAAGATCAATATCTACGTTTCCAACCGCCTGAACAGCGTCGGTAAACACAAGCGCTCCCTTCGCGTGAGCAATCTCGGCAATCTCGGCAATAGGCTCGATAGTACCTACCTCATTATTTGCGTACATTATGGCAACAATAGCAGTTTTTTCGGTAACGAGAGAGCGAAGCTGCTCAAGATTTACAACTCCGTACTCGTCAACGTCCGCATAGCTTACCTCAAAGCCCTCTTTTTCAAGAGCCTGGCAGGTATGAAGAACTGCGTGATGCTCAATCTTGCTTGTAACTATATGATTTTTTCCTTTTGCCTTAAGGCGCATTGCTGCACCGCGTATCGCCCAGTTGTCCGATTCTGTTCCACCGGAAGTAAAATAAATCTCACCGGGAGCGCAGTTAAATACTGCGGCAATACGTGATCTTGCATCATCAAGCAGATCCAAGGCTTCCCTGCCCTTTTCGTGAAGGCTGGAGGGATTTCCGTAACAATTATTAAATGCGGGCATCATTGCCTCAAGCACCTGCGGACTCACCGGTGTGGTTGCCGCATTGTCAGCATATACAAATCTTTTCACATCAAAAACCTTTCATAAAAAAGCTCTCAAAACATTATAAAATCGAGCTTCCGAATGACCGAATATATTGTATACCATTTTCGTGGATTTTGCAACAGTTTTATCACTAAAGAATGTTAATTTTTTGTGAACGCATTATATTGTGCATAAAAATAATGTTTTTAATGTTTTTTACTTGACAAGAAGAGTAAAAAAACTGTATAATCTTTGTATAAATAGAAATTTATCCGTTTTGGAAAGGAAAAATCATGTACACAATTGGAATAGATCTTGGCGGCACAAATATTGCAGTAGGCATTTGCGATGAAAATCTTAATATAATCGACAAGCTTTCAGTCTCAACGCCTGCGTCAGAGGGCGCTGAAGCCGTTGCAAAGGCTATGGCAGATGCAACAAAGGCATTGCTAGACAAAAATTCTCTTGAGGTAAAGGATATTGAGTATCTCGGTATGGCTGTTCCGGGAAGCATTGACCCGGAAATGGGTGTTGTTGAATACTCTAACAATATTCCTTTTGAGAATTTCCCTATTGCGGATAGATTCAGATCCTATTTGCCGATCGAAAAAATATATGTAGAAAACGATGCCAATGCGGCAGCGCTTGCAGAAGCTCTTTCGGGCTCTGCAAAAGACACCTGCTGCTCTGTAATGATAACCCTTGGTACGGGAGTTGGCGGCGGAGTGATTATTAACGGAAAGATTTTCAAGGGCGGAATTAACGCTGCCGGAGCAGAGCTTGGACACACGGTTATCTGTGCAGGCGGCAGACTTTGTACCTGCGGAAGACGCGGCTGCCTTGAAACCTATGCATCTGCTTCAGGACTCATTCTTTCCACCAAGGAGAAGTTAAGAGAGCTTGAAATTCTCGGTGTAGACTCCAAGATGTTTGAGATAGTAGAAAAATACGGAAAAATCAACGGAAGAATAGCTTTTGACGCTGCAAGAGCAGGCGATGTTCAGGCTCAGGCAGTAGTTGATGAATACATATATTACCTTGCAGAAGGAATTACAAATATGGTAAATATTTTCCAGCCTGCGGTTGTTTCTATCGGCGGCGGTATTTCAGCCGAGGGTGAATTTCTTCTTGAACCGTTAAGAAAAGCGGTTTATCGCGACCAATATACAAGAATTCGTAAAATCAAAGCCAAGATAGTTGCCGCAACTCTCGGAAACGATGCAGGAATTATCGGCGCAGCCGGACTTGGCAGATAAATCACGGCAAAAAATAGTAATAAACAAAGAAAAAAGTGGAAATACCCAGATAAAAAACGGTATTTTCACTTTTTTCGTTTACAAATTCTTTGCAATTAGTTTATTCTTTATTATTGAAGAGGTCTTAATTTTAGGTTAAAATATAATAGCATTATTGTAAAATTAAGGGAAGGAGGATTATATGTCAAAAAAAATAATTGCTTTATTTTTGCTTTTGACTCTGGCGGTATGTAATTCCTGCGCACCTACGGATACCACCTGCCACGATCCATCGGAATACGTAACCGAGGAAATTGTAATTCCCGCCCTTGGAAACAATGACAGAGAAAAGGTACATCTTGAAGATATTCAATATGCGACTCCGGACTCTGCCGCCCTTATTTCGGAAGTAAATTCGCTGACCGAGATGATAGAAAGCAATTCTCTTTCCTACGATGATATCGTTGATAAAATATACGCGCTTGATGAGAAATACGCCCACTTCAGCACGATGCTGACGTATAGCATGATCAAGAATTCTCAAAACAGCGCAGACAAATATTTTACAACAGAATATCAGTTGTTAAAATCCTCAACCCCCGAAATCAGCCGTGCCTTCGACGAGCTTTTTGTAGCTGCTGCCAGAAGTGAATTTGCGAAAAAGCTTGAAGAAGAGGTCTTTGGCGAAGGATTCATCGAAGAATATGCCGACGGATCGTCCTATACCGATTATGCAATATCTCTGCTCGAAAGAGAGGCTGAACTGGAAAGCGGATTTTCTGCTCTTTCCACCGCAACCGTTAAAATTAACTACAACGGAAAGACAGACACCTTCGATAATACCGTAGCAAGGCTGAAAAAAGAGCTTGGTGAAGGTAGCGAGAAATACAGAAAAGCTTTAGCCGAGTGCGAGAGACTTTACGACAGCGCCGTAACGGAGATAGGTTGCAATACTTTCGTTTCTCTGCTTGAAGTCAGAGCATTGCTTGGCAAAGAGATGGGTTATGCCGGCTACGCTGCGTATGCATACGATATGTTGGGGCATGACTATTCCGAAAGCGAAATGAAAAATATGCTCGCTGACATTTCTGAATATGCCGTACCCGTGTACTCTGCTCTTGCTTCAACCGTCTTTGCCGGATATTTCAAAACGCATAACGCTCCTCGCGCCCACGAGGGCAAGGCTATCAACGATATATACAAGACGTTATGTAAAATTTCACCCGAGCTTTCAGAGTCCTATGCCTATATGCTGAATTGCGGACTATATGATATTGCTCCTGCCGGTACAAACCGTCTTGACGGTGCGTTTACAACCTATTTACACGATATAAATGCTCCGTTTATTTTCGCAACCGTTGGTAATACCGTTTCGGACTATATGACAATATCCCACGAGTTCGGACATTTTTACGATGCGTATACAAATTACAATTCGGAAGCTTCCCTTGATTTACTCGAGGTTTCATCGACAGCTCTCGAGCTACTTGTTTTAACAAAGCTTTCCGATACTCTTTGCGATGATAATTACAAGTATCTGTATTATGATGAAATGAAATCTATGCTTGAGGTTCTGATTTTCCAGGGCTTCTATGCAAAATTCGAATCCTTGGTTTACGATATTCCCATAGATAAAATCAACAGAGAAACCGTTGACAAGGCAGTTCTTGACGCGGCAAGATTTATGAATCTTAACACAGATTATTTCAACAGCCTTGACGATATTTTGATTTATCATCTGGTTGAAATGCCGTTTTACGTTCAGTCATACTGCACTTCAGCTGTTGCGTCCCTTGATATTTTCTTTATGGAATGCGATAGTGACGGCAAGGGTACTGATGCTTATTTAAAGCTTATGGAAAGAGGCGAAAAGGATGGATTCATCTCTCAACTTAGCGAAGCGAGTATTCCCTCACCCTTAAGAAAATCTGCGACAAAGGACATTTCAAACAAAATTTATTACTCAATAATAGGCTCATATTTCTATAATGACGATGCGGAAAACATCGCCATGAATACAGATAAAAGCTCTCAAAATTACGACTTTTCAGCGTATTTTGAGAGCTTTTGTTTACATATTTGCTAATCATCAGTATATGAGTATCTGCTCGCCTGCGTGGTAAAGAGGGTGTAATACTTACCCTTTTTATGCATAAGCTCATCGTGATTACCGACCTCGCAGATCTCACCGTCATCTATAACGACGATTTTAGATGCGGTTGTAGCGCTTGAGAGTCTGTGAGATACGAAGATAGTAAGCTTACCCATTGCAAGTTCGGAAAAACGATCAAATACCTCTCTTTCGGCAATAGCGTCAAGAGCTGCCGTAGGCTCGTCGAGAATCATAATGTCGGAATCTTTATAAAATGCTCTCGCAACCGAAAGTTTTTGCCATTGACCGCCCGAAAGCTCAATTCCGTTCTCTTCGAAAATTCTGGTAAGCGGAGTATCGTAACTGTCGGGAAGCTTTGTTATAAACTCATTTGCATCAGATCTTTTCGCTGCAATAATAACATCTTCACGGTTATGCTCCCTGCCGTCATCACCGAATTCGATGTTTTCGGCTGCGGAAACGGCATATTTGCCAAAATCCTGGAACACAATGCCGAACAAATCGTGAAGAGCGGCAACGTCATACTCTCGAATATCTCTTCCGTCAAGAAGAATAACGCCCTCGGTTGGGTCATAAAGCCTTGTAAGAAGCTTGATAAATGTTGTTTTTCCCGCTCCGTTAAGCCCGACAAGCACAACCGAATCGGTTGGCTCGAATTTTACGCTTACGTTTTTAAGAACGAACCTATCGCTTCCGGGATATTTAAAGGAAACGTTTTTAAATTCCAGAGTATGCTTACCCTTGTTAGGCTTTATTCCCTGCTCTGCGCTGGGGATTACGGTAGGCTTTTCCGCCATAAATTCCATCATATTATTTATAAAGAGCGTACCCTCATAAATAGTTGCGGTGGATGTAAATACGGTAGATATATATCCGGTTATGGAAGTAAGCGCTCCGGTGTAAAGAGAATAATCGCCAATCTGTCCCTCTCCGAAAATTACGGTATATGCAACGTAAATAAAGAGAATGCAGTTAACGAGAGTTGATATAAATGAAATGGAAAGCTGAGTTGTGCTTTCACCGACTATAAGCTTTTTAATTCCTTTGTAATAACGCTTGAAGGCGTCCTTATATTTGTCGATAAATCTATCGCCAAGGCCTAAAATCTTTATTTCCTTGACATTATCCTTATTCACCATAAGAGAAGAGTAATAATTCATCTCTCTGCGTTCCTTGGAATGCATACGCATATAACGGAAGTTGCGGTGACGGTAAACGAAATTAACTATTGCGGAAGGAATTGCCGCAATCACGATAAGAAGCGGAGCAAGCGGACTTAAGGTCGCAAGAACCACCACAAATGATACCGAGCTTATCAATGCGCTTATTACGTTAAAGGTAGCTGCGAGAATATGTATAGGACGCATGGTCGCTTCACGGTTTGCATTCTCTAACTTTTCATAAAACTCAGGGCGGTCAAAGGAGGCAAGATCAACCTCTTTTGCCTTATTGACTATTTTAAGCTTTATGTGATTTACTACAAGCTCACCAGCCATTCCGGTTACCATTGTGTTAAGTCTTGAAATGATTTTAGTCAAAAACTGATAGATAAAATAGGCAACGAAAAGGAAAAGCAACGGACGCATTACCACGAAAACATTTTCGGCAACGTCCGAAAGAGCCGCAGTACCGATCATATCGGAAATTACATTAAGAAGATCCTTTGAAATATACGCACCCACAACGGGCAAAACACCGTTCAGCGCGCAGAAAAGAATCATCGCAATAAGAAGCAACGGAGCTGCTTCCCAAACAAGGGAGACAATATAAAAGAGTCGGGAGAAAAATCCGCCTATGCGTTTACACATATAAGATGGATATTCCGAAAGTTTTTTAGGCCTTGCTATTCCGTCATTTACCTTATTTTTCCAAGGCGGCATCTGGTCGGGACGAGGTCTGGACATTTATTTTCTCCTTTCTTTCGTTAATATAAGTATTTTATCACATATTTTCAAAAAATGCAATATACCTTAAAATTTAGTTTTACAAATCCGCAAAATCCATTATAGAAAAGCTTATATTGCCCTTTTCGATATTCAGTATGCCATAGGTAGGTTTATAATATACACCGCCCACAGTACCCGGATTAAAGAGATATATGCCTCTTTCTTCAAGAGGAACATACCTTTCGAGAGCGTAATGAGTGTGGCCGTAAAGAACAACGTCGGCACTCCTCTCCTCGGCAAGTCGGACAAGTCCGTCGAAGCCGTATTTTGCTCCGTAAAGATCACCGTGAGTATAAACTATACGTTTTCCTTCAAGGGTGATTGCACCTGTCTTTTCTACTTCACCTGAAGAAAAAGAGCCAAAGCTATCGCAGTTTCCCCGCACAAAAAGCTTCGCAACGGGAAAATCAGAGCTTAATAGCTTTTCAACGTCAGAAAGGCCGTCACCAAGGAAAAACACGACCTCGGCATCCTTGTGACGTTCAATTGCCTTTTTCATATATCGGGAAACTCCGTGAGAATCCGAAAAACAAAGACATTTCATTTTTTCAATTTCCTTATAACAGTTTTCGTCTCCCGGCATATACTTAATACAAAGAACAAAAAGGGGGACGGTATATGAAATTTACGCGAGAGGAGCTTTCAGCACTTGCCGCTTTGCCGGATGATAAGCTTTGGGCAGAGGTGGAAAAAATAGCAACAGGCTACGGAATCAATCTTCCAAACAGAACACCCTCCCACGAGGAGCTGGAGAAGTTAAGGCAGATAGCAAACGGAGGGAAAATATCAATGCCCGAGGCTATGCGACTTATAAACAAATACAAAAAGGGAGGCTATAAATGAGTACTACTCCCGATATTGGACGGCTTGTGCAGCTGATAATGGAAAACCCGAGTCTGGTTGAGGAGATTTCAAAGCTTGGGGAAGCCGAAACAAAAGAGCCGCAAACAGTTGAACAAAAGGAAGAGGAAAGTCAGGCAACGCCAACAGTATCACCGAGTTTTACGGCTATGCCCGAAAGTCAAAGAAGAAACAAACGAACGCAGCTTCTAGGGGCGCTTAGGCCCTATCTTTCGGGCGAGAGGGCTAAAGCTATCGATTCTATGATTTCGGTCGTAGAAATAATAGAGCTAATGAAAACGAGGTGAGCTTATGTATTCAAGAAGCTTTTATCCCACCGATACACCGCTTCCGCCCGAAAACTACGTTGGAACGGCATTTCCAAAAGAAAACGTTTCGGAAAGTCTTATTGAAGAGCCTTTGGATACACCTATAAGCTCGGAAACGGTCAAGGAGGAAGCCGCAGCTGTGATGGGAAAAGAAAGAAGCGACTCTCTCTTTGGACTAACAGGACTTTCGGGGATTTTTAACAATTCGATTTTCGAAAAAGGCTTCGGCTTTCTTTCGGATATAAAAACCGAGGAAATACTTATTATTGCCGTGGCGGCATTCCTTCTTTTTTCCAAAGACGGAGATATAGAATGCGCAATACTGCTGATACTTTTACTTTTTATAAAATAAAGCAATCCGGGGCTGTCAAAGACAGCCCCTTCATAATGCATAGAAAAATCAGAACATAGAGAACTGATTGGTTTCGGAAAGACCGTCAAGAACGTGATTTCGTCTTAATATCTCAATTACGGTCTTGGAAATTCCGGTATGCAAGCGAAGCTCTTCTACCGAATAAATATCGAACTGTTCTCTTGCTTCGATTATCTTTGCGGCGGCAGTATCGCCGAGTCCCGGAAGTGAGTTAAACGGCATTCTTATCTTTCCGTTTTCGGGAAGGAATGCATAGGCATCCGACTTTTTCAGGTCAACATTCAGGAATTTTACTCCTCTTGCAAGAGCTTCTCTTACAAGATAGAGAGTCTGGCAGGTTTCATTTTCCTTTGCGCTGGCTTCATTGCCCTTTGCTTCGATAGCCTTTATCTCGTCGTTTACTCCGTCGTATCCTCTTCCGACTATTTCAGCGTCAAAGCCGCCCGGAGCAACCGAAAGAAAGGCTGCGTAAAACTCCATAGGATAGTATATCTTATACCATACAAGTCTGATAGCCGACATAACGTATGCCGCAGCGTGAGCCTTCGGGAACATGTATTTGATTTTAAGGCAGGAGTCAATATACCACTCGGGTACGTTGTTTTCTCTCATTATAGCCTTCCACTCGTCGGTAAGTCCCTTGCCCTTTCTTACGCTTTCCATAATCTTGAAGGCGGTGGAGTTGTCAAGTCCGTAACGAATAAGCGCGTTCATAATATCGTCACGGCATCCTATAACTCCCGAAATGTCGCAAATGCCAGCCTTAATCAGCTCGTCCGCGTTTCCAAGCCAACATCCCGTACCGTGAGTAAGGCCGGAAATCTGAAGAAGGTCGGCAAAGTTTTTAGGCTTCGCATCAAGAAGAACCTGCTGAAGGAATCTTGTACCGAATTCGGGAATACCAAAGGTTGCAAGCTGCGCTCCGCCTATTTGCTCGGGAGTAATGCCGAGAGGTTTAGTCGAGGAGAACAGCTCATATATGGTCTTGTCGTTCATTTTAACGTCAAGAACAGATGTGTTTGTATATTTTTCCAGCATCTTATACTTGGTAGGAATATCGTGTCCAAGCTCGTCAAGCTTAAGGATGGTATCATGAAGATATGAGAACTGGAAGTGTGTGGTTACAGTATCGGCATTTGGGTCGTCAGCGGGATGCTGAATGGGGGTAAAGTCGTAAATATCATACTCATTGGGAACAACTATGATACCTCCGGGA
>JAZTXO010000069.1:0-5118 GCA_045636445.1 Eubacteriales bacterium
AAGTCGGATCGTAGCCATGTCGGTCTGTGAGCCAAGGAGTTGACACTTCATGTTGTCTTCCTAAGACCGCTTGGCCTCCGACTTCAGCATCCAGAAAGGAAGCTCGTCAGCTCGTGCTTCACGCTCACTTCACTCTTAACGGTAAGAAGGTAACCATTCCCTCTATCCTTGTTAAGGCCGGTGACGTAATTGCTGTAAAGGAAACCAGCAAGGAAAGTGCAAAGATCAAGGCTCTTATCGAAGGCCTTGCAACTGTTGCAGCTCCCAAGTGGCTTGAGCTCAACGTTCAGGATGCAGCAGCTAAGGTTGTAGCGCTTCCCGCAAGAGACGATATCGACTTCGAGTTCGAAGAGCAGCTTATCGTCGAGCTCTATTCCAAGTAATCCCTCCGATACCGAGCGAAGAAATAATGACAATCGAAAGTCGAAAATTTTTGAATTTCGACCGCAAATTTATAAATTTGCGAACAAATTTCAAAAAGAAATTTGCCGATTTCTGTTTCAATGATATAGTTTCAAAAAGCAGTTTGGCACTTTTTGCCCCTGCTGATTTATCAGCCGCGAAAAGGCTTGTTCGCTTTTTCGACATTCTATAATCATTATATTGAAGGTTATATACTTTCTATATTCTTCGCTGTGTATCAGTTACTTTTCTCGCAAGAGAGCAAAAATAATATAAACAGGAGGTATTTTTAAAATGATGAACGCAATAGAGAAATTCAATATAGTCGTGTCTGAAACTTCCGAGACCGGCAATGAAGCAGTTTTTGTGGCTGATCCCCTTGTAAGAGGTTACGGTATCACCCTCGGAAACTCTCTTCGCCGTGTGCTTCTTTCCACTCTCCCCGGTTATGCTGCAACCAGCATTAAGATCGACGGTGTACTCCACGAAATATCCGCTTGTAACGGTGTTAAAGAGGACGTTCCCGAAATCGTTCTTAACGTTAAGGGCATTGTAGCAAAGCTTGAGTGCGATGAGCCCAAAACCGTCGTTATCGACGTAACCGGACCCTGCAACGTTACCGCAGGAGATATTACCCCTGATGCAGACCTTACCATTCTCAATCCTGAACATCACATTTGTACAGTTGCTGAGAATGCTCGCTTCTATATGGAGATCACTTTTGACGAAGGCCGTGGATATGTTCCCGCTGACGTTAACAAGCAGAACTACCTTGCAAGCGTGGGTGCAAACGTTGGCGCTCCTATCGGACTTATTTTTGTTGACTCTATATTCACTCCCGTATACAAGGTTGAATATAACGTAGAAAATACCCGCGTAGGTAATATCACAGATTACGACAAGCTTACAATGAAAGTTCTTACTAACGGAACTATCGCAGCTAAGGAAGCAGTTTCTCTCGCTGCCAAGGTTCTCAACGAGCACCTCAGGCTCTTTATCGATATGTCCGACATCGCAAGAAACGGCGAAGACATTATGGTTGAAAGAGCAGAAGTAAAGAAAGAAAAAGTACTCGAGATGACCATTGAGGAACTTGATCTGTCTGTTCGTAGCTTCAACTGCTTGAAGCGCGCAGGCATTGATAATGTCGAGGATCTGATTAACCGTAGCGAAGAGGATATGATCAAGGTTCGTAACCTTGGACGTAAGTCTCTTGAAGAGGTTATCCAAAAACTTAACTCCTTAGGCCTCGCCCTAAAGAAAGACGAAGAATAATTTTTAGGAGGAAATAAAAATGAGAAAGCTTGGCAGAACTACTGCACAGCGCAAGGCTATGCTTCGCGGCATGGTTACTCTTCTCCTTGAAACCGGCAAGATCGAAACCACCTACACCAGAGCGCAGGAGGTTTCCGCAAAGGCTGACGAGATGATCACCCTCGGTAAGAAGGGCGACCTTGCGGCATACCGCGCAGCTCTTGCTTATATCACCAAGGAAGACGTAGCAAAGAAGCTCTTCAGTGTTATCGCTCCCGCTTACGCTAATGTAAACGGCGGTTATACACAGACTTTTAAGATGGGTCCCCGTCGTGGAGACGGAGCTGAAACAGCAATTGTTAAGCTCACTGCTCCCGCAAAGGCAGAGGACGCTGAAAACTAATTAGTTTCTTGAGATTGCGAACACTTTTGTGTTCGCAATCTTTTTTTGTTAGCAATACCCCTCGATTGTACCGAGGGAAACGACGGGTGAAGAAAAAATTTACGAAAGTTCAAATAAAAATCATCGCTGCAATTACAAGCAATTAGAATAAGTAAGCTAAAATTTATCGCTGCGATTACAAGCAATTAGAATAAGTAGGCTAAAATTTATCGCTACGATTACGAGCAGTCAGAATAAGTAGGCAAAAAAAGCAGCCGCGCGTGGCGACTGCTTAAGATTGTAATGGTGGCAAAAGCTTAAATGCTCTTTAGGGTTAAGCCGGTATTAGCACATTTTAGATGCCGTGAAAGTCACCGATCCAATCGGTATTTGACTATAATCCATAAGTCTCTGTCAGCGGATCTTTGAAAATTCCGATTTTAGGCGTAGCGAATGTAAACACAACGAAGAGCAGGGCAATCACCAAGAGCATAGCAAAGGCTGTTTTCGGTGACTTGCAAGGTGTTTTATCGGAATTAAAGAGCCTTGTTTCGTAAACGTACGCAACTGCGGCAGAAATAAAGAAAATCAAGATGTTAAGCCAATCAGGAGACTTATCAATCACACCGTTGTAAGTGTAGAAGAGAACGGGAATTAAAACAAGTCCTATGAGAATGCCTTTAAGCTTCACGCACCAAAAATCCTCTCTGTCACGGAAGAAAAAGCTCTGCACAATAGCAAAAATCAGCATCGGCCAAAACAGCAGCTTCATATGCTCCCACGTAGACTCATTAACTCCCGAGAACGGAGCTATCCACAAAGGCTCACCAAGCCATTCGTATAAAAAATGTAATAGCGTACCACTCAGCGACACCGCCGCGAATCCAACAAGCTGCCAAAGCCATATTGATCGTTTCATATCTTCACCTGCAAATTTGTTCTTACAAGAAGTATATTCAAAAAAGAGATAGCCTATACCTAATCTTGACCTGCTCCTAAAACTTTCCATATAATCGATTTTTATACAAATGTTTTTTTACTCCGGTGCAATTTAACATATTTTTGATGTGCTTTTGTAAACTAAACAGTACATTTTTGCGGTTTTTGGCCATAAAATTGATATATGATAAAACAAAAATATATCGCTAATGGTATATTTTTATGTGGAATTTAGCAATGTTGATTTTCTAATAAAAGTATGATATCATGCTTTATAAAATATGACTGTTTCGATATTTAAAAAATGAAAGGGATGCAGATCTTGATGTGTTTTGGCTTGATGTAGATCTGGATAAGGTTTTTGTAAAAGTGCGTTGGAGGAACAAAATGAGTGCAAACAAATTCAACCTATTCCTTGAAAACACCCGAATTTTGTCGAGTGAATTTGGTATTGTTCCTTTGCTATACGGCTCACTTGGATTGGAGTACCTGACGGCTGACGATCTCGGTGCGATGATATTGACATTCTTGTCCCGCTCGTGTTCATCACCGAGCGTTGGCAGGAGTTTAAGGCGGTGCTAGAAGAGCGTGGATATATTCTCACCAATGAGCATGAGCATACGATCATAGACGGAAATTACAGCCGAACCATCGAAAGCCGCTAAAAGGTATCACCGCAAGACTTGTTAGTTCGATGCGGATATTATAAGAATTTTTACCGAAGTATTACACTGAATCAGCATCCTTCAAACGGGTTTGGATTGTTCTCTCTTGCCTATCCTTAACAATCAAGACAGATGCGATTATATGATGTCATATTTTGCTATAGTGATGTAAATTATTACTTGGTTTGCCTAGGCATATATGGCAAAGCATCACAAAGATATTTTTATTGCAATTTAACAATGACAAATAATTTTACCATATGAGACAAAGAAAACATTTTTTAGAATCCCGACTAACAGTAAAAATCCTTACTGCCGGTCTATCGACTAACCAACAAATTCCGGTATAATATAAAGAAAACCGATGCTATTTTTGTGTTTGAGCATCGGTTTGTATTTTTATAATGTGTCAGGTGAATTGGTTGAGCTTTAACCAAGCGGCAAGGTTATCTGTTCATGTTCGTACGTAAGGTACATCAATATTTTTGTCCGGATAATACCCAAATCCTCGTTTTCACGAATTGACTTATTCCCCTTGAGTTTTATGAAATTTTCTGTATTCTCTTGGAGTCATACCTGTAAGCTCCTTGAATTTTTGACGAAATTTTTTAGAATCGGAGAAGCCCACATATTCCGAGATGAATTCTATACTTTCACTGCTCTCAATCAAGAGATTGCAGCTTTCGGATATTTTTCTTTTTTGGACATAGTTTGTATATGTCATTCCTACCTCTTTTATAAAAAGTTTTGACAATGTTCTAAACGGAATATTCAGATTTTTGGCAAAATCAGAAAGCGGAATGTTAGACATATAACCGTAGCTCATATAATCTATGATTTTTTTGACCTGAGGAGAATAATTTTGCGGCGCTTTTTCTTCAAAGTAGCTTCTGAGTCCCATTAGAAGTATCTCAAGAGCCTTGCACTTTACCATAGCGCGGTATCCCGGACGCATATCCGAGTGCTCGCATGAAATCTCTTCATATAATGCTCGGATTTTTCCTTCATCGTCATGGAATACAAAATTTTCTATGGGCTTTACGTTCTCATAGTCATCAATAATCATATGATGCTTTGCGATTTCCCTCAAGGTCTTGAAAGTGGAGGGAATTTCGTCTACCAGCGAATATTCAAAAGAAAATTCCCAAACCGTTAGAGGCTCGTTATCTATAAGTTTATATCCGTGCTTTATTCCGTTGTCAATAAAAATGCAGTCTCTCGGACCGATTGGAGTTTCTGTATTTTCCGTAAACTGTATTGCTCTTCCGCTTACAACGTAAACAAGCTCAAATCTAAATCCGGGGAATGTTAGTGACGGGTGGTCGTGAATCAATACATCTTCCGTGTGTGTGGTTGTTTTGGGCGGAGAAATGCCCTTTGCATTATATCTGTAATTTTTAAGATAGTTCCAACGTTTTTCAATTGGTCCGGTTTGTGATAAATTAGACATATCAATCTCCATTCTGTCGCTATATG
>JAZTXO010000070.1:0-1656 GCA_045636445.1 Eubacteriales bacterium
GGACTTCGAATCAAAACCCGCAGAGGAAGGGGAAAGGATGCCGTAATAGACGGAGTCGTCTTTGAAAATCTGCGTATGGAGGGAGTAATAACCCCCATAGTTATGAATATGTGGTACAATTGCTGTGACCCTGACAAGGACAGCGAATACGTTTGGTCAAGAGAGCATTTGCCGGTGGACGACCGAACTCCGTACCTCGGCGATTTTACATTCAGAAATATGGAATGCCTTGATTGCGAGGCGGCGGCGTGCTACTGCGACGGACTGCCCGAGATGCCTATCAAGAGCATTACTCTTGAAAATATGCGCTTTACATATTCCGAAAACGCAAGGCCCGCAAAGCCCGCAATGCGAGCGTTTATAGAAGATTTTTTAAGGTGCGGAATGTATTTTGACAACGTGGGAAGGCTCACGGTGAGGGGTGTCGAGGTTGACGGCGCCGCAGGAGACGCTCTGATAGCAAAAAACGTGGGAGAGCTTATTGAAGAAAACAATACTTTCAAATAAAAGCGAGGGCAGCTCGGTTCATTAAACCGAGCTGCCCTTATGTGATAAGGTGAATTATACTATTAAGTGCAACACTTTTAAGAAAAAAGAACACTCATATTGAATCCTGTGTTATAATGAAGTTACCACACACCAAAATAACAAGGAGAACAATATGAGCTATACCCATTTTACCATAGAAGAACGCTGTTGTCTACGGGAATTTTACAAAAAAGGTTACAGTTACAGAAAAATTGCAAAATTATTGGGTAGAAACGTGAGTTCTGTGTCGCGAGAGCTGCGTCGGAACTGCACGCATATGTACGACATCCCCTCGTACTACCCCCACACTGCGCAAAAGAAAAGCAATCTTCGCCGCTCGTATTGCCACAGGGGAATGTTCTGGTCTCAGGAGTTAATTTCGTACATAGAAGAAAAGCTTCTGTTAACATGGTCTCCCGAGCAAATTGCGAATGCTTCGTCACCATTTGAAAAAATGCCTTCCGCAAGAACCATATACCGTTGGATCTACGACAAATATTTACTTAACGGTAATCTAAAGGTGCTTCGTAGAAAAGGCAAAAGCCATTTAAGCAAGGAAACACGTGGCAAATTTAACCTTGGTAAATCCATTAGAAAGCGCGACAAAAGCGTATACAAGCGCAAAGAGGCAGGACATTGGGAAGCCGATACGGTTGTTAGCGGACAAGGCAAAAGTAAGACTTGCTTTGCAACTCTTGCAGAACGAAAAACACGACTTTATCTTGTGATGAAAATACCGGACAGAAAAGCCGACACTATGGCTGCCGCCATTATTTCTATGCTTTCGGAGGTTCCCAGCGAGCTTGTTAAAACAATTACTTGCGACCGTGGATCCGAGTTTGCCAATTGGCAAACGATTGAGAAAAAGCTTAATTGTGACGTATACTTTGCTGATCCTTACTGTGCTTGGCAGAAAGGCACAAACGAGAACAGCAACGGTCTCTTGAGAGAATTTTACCCCAAGGGGCGCAATCTCTCAAGAGTTAGCCCTAAAACACTTTTGCGGAATCTGTCGTTAATTAACAACAGACCCCGCAAATGCTTAAATTATATTTCTGCTCAGGATTCTTTTAACTTGGAATTGCAAAATCTTTCTTAAAAGTGTTGCACTTCTATTGACAATTCACC